>DAOVDL010000178.1 GCA_030669485.1 Candidatus Bathyarchaeota archaeon | reverse complement strand
AGAAAGTGATAGCGCTGAAACCAAGTGTTACTTTCAACATTAGCGACATGAAAATAATAACCACTGAGGCCAGACACACGGATCCAGACACCGTGGGGTTTCGACTAGAAAACAAAGATTTCGGAGACATCGCTTACAGCTCTGATACCGAGTTCTTTGAGGGCGTTGGAAAACAGTACAAAGGTGTTCGACTCCTGTTGTTGTGTGTTATGAGACCTTCTGGAAAGCCTTGGAAAGGACACATGACCACTGATGATGCGATAAGAATCGTGGAGGAAGCTGGTCCAGAGATGGTTGTGATGACACACTTCGGAATGCAGATGATCTTTAGCGGACCTTATCGCGAAGCAAAGCTGATCGAACAAAGAACTGGAGTTCCTACCACAGCGGCTTCAGATGGGATGCGCATAAGCTTGGGTCAGGAAATTCGGGTGCGAAGGACGAAAAGAAAACAAAAGGGTTTGGATGATTTTGTGAAACCGAGGAAATAATTTTCGTGTGAGACCTAGATAGAGGTGTTTCTAAAAGGAAGGAGCAACATAGGTTGTTGATGTTTAAGGGGGTGACAGCGTTCGGTTTGTTAACTGTGCGCTTGTTTTGCAGAATGCCTCGCGAATGCTAATTCATATTAGCTAATTCATTTCAATGACTTCATCCATATAATTGGCTAACTTCTCGGTCAGTTTCTTCTCCCGAACGCTTATTCCTGCTCCCAAATCTTCAGCGAGTCTAGAACCATAATACCCAGTGGCCAGAAATGTTTCGGCTAGCTTCATGCAGTTTAGAATTCTTTCTAATTTTCCGGCGTGGAGATATAGTGTAACATCGTTTAAGACAAGAACCCTCGTGATTCTTTGAACAAAACTGTTGAATAATGGTTCTATTAGTTTTCTGTTTAATTCCGTATATTTCAGTACTTGTTCACAGGAGGTACCGGTCAGTCTGGGCGTGTACACCTTTTTTGGTGAAAGATATCTTATTCTGTTAATTGAGTCCAGATAGTCGGATATCTTCCCGCCGATTTCGCCGAGTCGTTGTGGAGCCATATCAATAACGGTTATTTCTTCATAACCCAAAAGAGCCATCAGTTCTTTGAGTAGTCTAGCTAAGAGTGCAGTTTTCCCGGAACCAATTTCACCTAGTATTAGCACTCTCTTGCCAATCACATCTTTACCTTTCAGCTGAAACTTCCCTTCATCTTTTACCAAATAATGTCTCCCTGGTTATCTTGGCTCTGTCTAAGGTCAATAGGGTGATAAAGCCTAAGACACTGCCTGGAACGCAGCTTATGGCCCATCCCGACCAGAGGAGTAAAAGTGCAATTAAAGGCCCGCTCTCAAGTAAAGATAAGAGTTTAGGGGTTTCTAGCCATGGTGCGATCAGGTATATAGATACCGTGGCGCCGATGAACAATGTTCCAACGGGTTCAAATAGGGCAGAAAGCAAAGGAGCCTTTCCAGTTTTCTTGAACTTACTTAGGAGCCAGTAGACGATTCCTACAACAACGCCGCCTGGGATACCACCAGGGAAAGCGTAAAGTGAACCTATGCCAAATGCATTTCGAATAATTCCTGTGAAGATAGCGACGACCGCTGCCCATAAGGGTCCGAGAAGCACGCCTGTGAGAGCGTTTATCATATGTTGACCGGGATAGGCCTTTGTGCCTAAGAAGGGGAACCAGAAGAAGGGTGCTATTACTACTCCTAGGGCGGAAAACACTGCTGCTAAAGCCATTTTTTTCATACGTGTGGATCTAGCTTCCATGATCTCCCACTTTAGCTGCGATTTTGAGTACAAGCTCCGCTAACTCAGTTGCTTCTTTCCCGAGTATGACTATCATGGGTTCCTTCCCGAAGTCTCCTTTATGATAGATTACATCTGGTACTTTTCCTAGCTTCTCAACCGCCTGCGTCACGCCCCACGGTACGCTCATCCCCTCAAGCTTTTTAACCTCTTCAGGCTCCTCCCTTCTGTCATAAAAAGACAAATTCAGATTCATCTGTTTCAAAATCTCAAGAACCCCCTCAGAAAATTTCAGGTTGATCGCGGCTTTTCTGACTTGGTCGTGCTTCATAATTTCAAGTATGTACGTTGCGAGATGGGAAGAACAGCCGAATCTCGGATGCGCAACGCTCCTAGCACCTTCAGGTACCTTTACGAGTCTACCTGGAATTGCGGCTATGTCATCCTCTTTTTCTGCGTAGGGTATAGCCATGGCGATGTTCATACCTACTTCGGGCACCAGCTTCGCAACCAGCGGTGATGACTCGAGCAGCCTCTTAGCTTCTTCCATATTCGATAAGACTTGATATTTTGAGGATTCACGGTAGAGATAGGCCATAGGGTTAACTGGACCGTAGCCCTCGCCTAAATTCAATCCAAACCTTATCGCAAGAGTCACAAGCCTCTTAGCGTTTTCAACAGCCTCAGGTATATTCTTCCCCTTAGCGAGCTCACCTGCTATGGCCGCTGAAAAGCTACAACCGGTGCCATGGGTAGTCTTAACATCCAGTTTTGGGGCCTTAAAAACTCTAAACTCACCCATATAGTAGAGAACATCCACCGCACCTTCATGGTCTAGATGCC
>DAOVDL010000031.1 GCA_030669485.1 Candidatus Bathyarchaeota archaeon | reverse complement strand
ATCTACGTCAGAATTTTATACGAAACTGTTGAAACGAGGCATTGTATCTAAAAGTCTTGGTGACATGCCGATGGTGAAAGAATGTATTAGATTCTCTGTGAGAACATCAGATGAAAATGCAAGGCTGATTGAAACAGTAACATCTATTTTGCCATAAAAATTGAGGGTGAATGGCTAAATTGGAGGAAGAAGGTGTCGTTATAGTCGCGGTTGGATATGATAAACCGGGCCTGATCTCGACAGTGAGTTCTATAGTATCTAACTTATCTGGAAACGTCGAGGATATGGATCAGGTTGTGCTACGTGGCATCTTCATTATGTCGCTTGTTATCAAGTTCCTTAAACCGATATGTGATGCGGATATCGGTGAATTGACAAAACACCTAGTTCGTGAGGGGGAAAGAGTGGGGTTAACTGTTCACGTCCATCCTTTAAACAGCTTTAGGGGGTGCTAATAAGATGAATAGACTTGTGATTACGAGCATCGGAAAGGATCGCCCAGGCATAGTTGCAGGCATTTCAAAGGTTCTATCTAAGCATAATGTCAACATCCTTAAGACCAGAGCATCGACATTAGGCGGGCTCTTCGTAATGGTTATGCTAGTGGATACTTTGACGATGAACGTAAAGCCAAAGGAACTTGTATCAGAACTCAAGCGTAAAGGTTTAGAATTGGGTTCTGGTGTATCCGTTGAGAATGCTGCGGAATATGCTAAAAAGAAGAGGCTAGTCGCTTTCGACTTAGATGGAACTCTCATAGATATGGAGATAATAGATGAACTTGCGGCGTTGGCAGGAGTTAAGAAAAAAGTGCAGGCAATAACACGCTTAGCAATGGATGGTAAAATAGACTTCAAAGAATCTTTGGGTAAACGTGTAAGCCTACTGAAAGGTCTCCGAGTGTCAGAGGTCGAAGCTCTCAAGAAGCGGATACGTATTTCGCCAGGAGCACAAGAATTCATACGTGAACTAAAGGAGGCAGGCTTTACCACCGCAATAATCACTGGTGGCTTCGAAACCTTTGCCCGCTATGTAGGAGAAATGCTTGGCATAGACTACATCTACGCTAACAAGCTACTGGTTAGAAAAAGCAGACTAACAGGCAAGTTTGAAGGCAAAATTCTTAGCGCACAATCAAAGCTAGATGCCTTAAAGGAGATCTCCAAGGCTGAGGGCATAAAGCTTCAGGAATGCGTCGCTGTAGGTGACGGTGCTACTGATCTGCTTGTCTTAGAGCGTTCAGGTCTAGGGATAGGATTCCGACCCAAAAAACCGGTGAGAAAGCGAGTTAACGCTATAATAAATCAAGATCTACGAACCGCTACCGCCATGGTGGGTATTGGCCAGCTGACAAGGGATGTAGCCAAGAGAATAAAAGCTTAGGTGTAACCATGTTAAATTTTAAATCATTCTTTGAACTTCCTAATGTCAAGTGCTACCTATTAACTGTAGATGTATAGAACCATCTCTATTATCGACCTTTATCTGAGCTTCTTCGCCGTAATTGTATTTTCGCCGCATAATTTCCCATTCTTTGGGAGTGAGATATAGAACAAGCCGGTTATTATATTGTCTCGCCTGTGGAAATAGCTTAGGTATCTGCCTAATTACGGGCATTACAGCGGATATCTCAGATGGAAGAGTTTGTGGCATAGATGTGACACTAGGCGGCTTTTGAGCCTCTAAGCCGAACTCCACGCATACGAACTCGTTACCATAGGCATCGTGGAAAGGGTGGACGGCAATAACCTTGCAATGTATAATCGAGGTTTCACTCAAGGTTGCTCCCAACACATAAAGCAGTACAACAACACATTTAAATAGGGATCGTATGTCTTATTGTCAAAATCATAGGAGGCTTAGGTTGTTGTCAGTCAGGGGGTCTTATGTTTTCAGGGGGCCTTTTGTTTATTGTACCCCATGGCTTATGTATAAACAACTGTAAGCCTAGCATCTGCCAAACTAATTTCTCCCAATTCGAGGTGGCCTAGGAAATGGCGGTTCTCATCGTTAAATTTGGCGGTTCATGCCTTTCAACTCCATCTAATATAACATCGGCTGCACAGAAGGTAGCTGCAGAAGTCAGGAAAGGCAAAAAAGTAATTCTAGTTGTCTCTGCCTTAACAGGTGTCACTGACAACTTACTTAAACTGACGCAGGAATTAAGCTCAGAAGATGTCTCAAAGATGGACATCGATGATGTTCTATCTATGGGTGAGAGAACATCTGCGAGACTGATGGTTACAGCCTTAAAGAGTTTAGGTTTGAGAGCAATAGCTATCGATCCGTCTTCAGATATTTGGCCAATTCATACAGACTCCACGTTTGGTAACGCGAAAGTGAACTTAGCAAAAACAGAGCAAACTATAGTTGGGAAGATCAAACGCCTATTGAAAGGAGGAGAGGTAATTGTCGTACCCGGATTCATCGGTCTCTCACCGGAAGGGAGGGTAACAACTCTTGGTCGTGGGGGAAGTGATGTTACAGCTGTGATCCTAGGCCGATTCACTGGCGCCAAGGAAGTGATCTTTGTGAAGGACGTAAACGGCGTTCTTTCAGGAGACCCAAAGATAGTACCAGCTGCGGAGACAATTGATACGTTAGACGCAGAAGAGATGTTTAACCTCAGCTCAGCTGGCGCAAAGGTGCTTCATCCTCAGTCTCTGCGTTATAAAACTGATTCTCTTACATTACGAGTAGTAGGATTTAATGATAAGGATCTCTCTCACGGCACCCTTATAAAAGGGATAGTGAATATGGATTTAAAAGCCAACATCCACAGTAAGCAGCTCTCCATGGTGACTATTGTAGGTAATGAGGCATCCTCTCCAGAGACCTTAGCAAATATAGCTACTGAAGCAGCATCATCAAAGGCCGAGATTCTCGGTCTTTCAGTCGCCCAGTCATCTATACTATTTTATTTACAACAGCCTGCAGATTTTATTCAGCGCCTCCACAACCTTATAAAGACTCAGAAAGTGGCTAAAGCGATCCATAGTTTTAATCCGTTGGCTATGATTCTGATCTCAGGTCAAGAGTTAGAGAAGATGCCCGGCATTGTTGATACCGTGGTGGCTCCTCTATCAAAACATGGCATAAACCTCTACGGTGTAATGACCATCAGCTCCTCAGTTAGAGTATTTATACCTTGGAAGGATAGGAATAAGGCACTAAGCCTCATAGAGAAGGGTTTGAACCGCATAAAAAAGGAAGGAGGGAATCTGAACTGGTGAAAAAGAAAGCTGCAGTTTTAGGCGCAACAGGAATGGTTGGACAGCGATTCATTAAGCTTCTGGAAGAACATCCTTGGTTTGAATTGACTGCTCTAGCGGCGTCTGAAAGATCTGCAGGAAAAAAATACTCAAAAGTGGCTAAATGGGTTTTAGATCAAGAGATGTCTCCAGAAGTTGGAGATATGGACGTCTTATCAATGGATCCAAAGGCAGTAGGTGATGTTGAGCTGGCTTTCTCTGCCTTACCTTCAGATATAGCTAAGGGAGTTGAAGAATCCTTCGCCAGAGCAGGCATTACTGTCCTAAGCAACGCTAGAGCTCACAGGATGGAACCGGATGTACCACTCCTAAACCCAGAGGCCAATGCAGATCATATATCGCTTATTGAAGAACAGCGAAGGAACCGCGGCTGGGATGGTGCAATAGCCACTAACCCCAACTGCACAGTTGCAGTGTTAAGCCTTTCTCTTAAACCGATATACAGTAGCTTCGGCCTGAAGAGAGTTCTTGTCTCCACGATGCAGGCCCTATCTGGAGCGGGATACCCCGGAGTTGCAGCAATAGAAATACTCGACAACGTGATACCGTACATCGAATCTGAAGAAGAGAAAGTTCAAGACGAAGCGCAGAAGATATTAGGCCAACCGATGAAACCTGCAACGTTTAAGATCTCTGCCAGTTGTCATCGAGTTCAAGTCATAGATGGACATACAGAGGCTGTTTTCGTTGAAACCGAGCAGAAGGCAGAACCGGAGGAAGTCATAGATGTAATGGAAAAGTTCAGGGCTGAACCTCAGAAACTAAAACTACCCTCCGCTCCTGAGGCTCCAATAGTAGTGAAGCGTAATGACTACCGACCGCAACCTAGGCTGGATCGGATGGAGGGCAGAGGAATGGCAGTAGTTGTAGGCCGTGTCAGACGAGACCTAGCCTTGGATGGAATCAAGTATGTAGTCCTTGGACATAATACTCTTCGTGGGGCTGCAGGATGCTCAATCCTTAATGCAGAACTCCTCAAAGCTAAAGGCTACCTGTAGAAAGGTGAAGCGAAACCATGATAGGGAAAAAAAGAAGACTTCGCAGAATCTTTAGGGACGACGGTAAATCAGTGATGGTTCCTATGGATCATGGGTTCACCCAAGGTCCTATAACAGGCATTGCTGATATGCAGACGATTGTAGATAAGCTTCGAAAAGGCCGCGCTGATGCTATAGTTATTCATAAGGGTATAGCCAGGTGTGTTGACACAGGCAGATTGGGTCTTATAGTTCATTTGGTGGGAAGCACAGATATTAGCCTCAATCCTAATAGGAAGGTCGAAGTCTGTAGCATTGAAGAAGCTTTGAGGCTAGGTGCTGATGCAGTCTCTGTACATGTAAACGTTGGATCTGAACAGGAGCATGAAATGCTGCAAACGGTAGGCAAAATCTCGGACGAATGTGACAGGCTTGGAATGCCACTTCTCGCTATGATGTACCCACGTGGACCTAAGGTCACTAGTGAACACAATCTTGACCTAGTAAAACATGCTGCAAGAGTTGCAGCGGAGATAGGAGCAGACATCGTTAAGACTGTGTACACAGGGTCAGTGGAAAGTTTCAGAGATGTTATTAAAGGCTGCCCTATCCCGGTAGTCATAGCGGGTGGACCGAAAGTTGAAACGGAAAGAGAGTTTTTGGAGATGGTTCACGGTGCTATGCAGGCGGGAAGTGTGGGCATCTCGATAGGGAGAAACATCTTCCAACATCCGAACCCTACGGGAATGGTTAAAGCATTAAACGCCATTGTTCACCGGAAGACCGATGTGAACGAGGCCATGAAATTCCTTAGTGAGAACTAATGAAAGAACTTTGGATAGAGGTAACTAACTCTCTTCCTAAGAGAGCTGCTGCCATTCTAAGCAGATTCAAAGATTTGCACCCAACCATCGTAACAAAAAAAGCAAACATCAAAGTAGCAAAAACCTTAGGTCTACGAACCGCATCAAAAGAAAACTCGGATATACTTCTACTTAATGCTCCTACTGCAAGCGAGATTAAAAGAAGTAAAGCTACAGGGAAGAAGAATTGCATAAGGCGGACCGTTAAAAATAGAGCTGATGAAAATGAGGTCTACAAAGCAGCCTCTCGAGGTGTAGATTATATTATAGTCAGTTGTCCTAATTGGAAGGTTATTCCTCTTGAGAACCTAATTGCAAAGCTACAGGGTAAAAGCAAACTTCTGGCAGAGGTCTCAGATCTCAAGGCTGCGAAGCTTGCTTTGGGCTCTCTTGAGCTCGGTGTTGACGGAGTTGTCTTAAAGACGAGCAAAGTAGAAGATGTGACAAAAGTTGCTTCAATGATGACAAAACTTGAAACTCGAGGAGAAAAGCGAGTTAAAGTCAACAAAATAATTCTCACACCCGCTAAGATTCTATCTTGCAAGGAACTCGGGTTAGGAGCACGAGTTTGCGTAGACACCTGCGACCTCATGATCGCAGGCGAAGGAATTTTAGTAGGATGCCAGTCTTCTGGTCTCTTCCTAGTTCAGGCTGAGGTTGAACTTAATCCACATGTTGAACCAAGGCCCTTTCGGGTCAACGCTGGGCCGGTCTCACTTTACATCCTCTCCGCAGATGGCAAAACCAAATACCTTTCAGAGCTGAAAGCTGGCGCGGAGGTCTCTGTTCTAGATAGAGCAAGCAACATGCGGACAGCGATAATTGGGAGGATAAAGATAGAAAGGCGTCCTTTGATCCTTGTAGAAGCCAAAGTGAGAGGCCATAAGGTTAAAACCATATTGCAGAATGCAGAGACCATACACTTAGTGACCCCTACAGGCTCAAAGTCGGTGCGCGAACTCAAGGCAGGGGACGAAGTTCTTGTTTACCACCAACTTGGCGGCAGACACTTCGGTGAACTTGTTAAGGAGGAGACCGTGGTCGAACGGTGAATTCCAAAGTTTGTGGTGTCATCACCGGTAGAGACTTGACCACAGTTAAGGTGATGATTGAGAAAGCTGAGAAAGCGGACGCTGATTTAATCGAGGTAAGGTTTGATTACGCTCAAAAGCAATATTCACCATTTAAAGTCAGAGATACCACGTCACTTCCTCTCATCGGCACAAACAGGCGGTTACTAAAGGACGGTTATCAACGTTCTAAAGAGCGGTTGCAATCACTTCTCTCTGCAGCGGAGGCTGGCTTCGAATACATCGACATAGAACTCCATACACAGGATTTGAAAAAAATAGTTGAAGCCTTGAAAGAAAAAGGCACTAAACCGATAATTTCTCACCACAATTATAAGTCTATGCCTTCTCCCCTTTCACTATCAAAGGTTTTAGAAGAGGAGAGAACCGCAGGCGCAGAAATCTGTAAACTTGTAGGAACTGCACGCAATTTTAAAGATAACTTAACTCCTTTAAGCTTCCTTTCCGAAGCATCTAAAAAAGTTAACATAATTTCATTCTGCATGGGAAAATATGGTATCCCCTCCCGATTACTAGCCCCCTTATTCGGGTCAAGCTTCACTTATGCCTCGGTAAGCCGAGGCAAAGAGTCAGCTCTAGGACAACTAACTGTTAGAGAAATGAAAAAAATCTACAATACACTACGGTGACAAATTGCACGTAAATGGAGAAACAAAGATCTATGCAATAATCGGCGATCCTGTAGAGCATACTATAAGTCCTTTTCTTCACAACTCTGCCTTCAAAGCAACAGAGCTGAACAGCATCTATGTAGCTTTCAGGGTTATTCCTGAGAGATTGGCCCAAGCCGTTGATGGGTTAAGAAGCCTCAGTGTTAAAGGATTTAATGTTACCATACCCCACAAAGTGACAATTTTGCCACTACTTGACAAGATTGATCCCTCTGCGCATAGAATAGGTGCTGT
>DAOVDL010000151.1 GCA_030669485.1 Candidatus Bathyarchaeota archaeon | reverse complement strand
CGCACTTCCCGAATCTGTTGCATAAATCTCTTATACCATTTCTCCATATCTGGCGAGACTGATGGGCCGATCCGTTTCATTGCCTCTTGAAAATTAATCATTGTTACTTCCTTAGCGTCCATGTTCCCTCTTAGGGCGTGCATAGCAGCTTCTCTGCAAAGGGCTTGTATGTCTGCGCCACAGTAGTTCTGGGTTATAGTCGCTAAACGTGCATGGTCTACGTCCTTTGTTAACGGCATATCTTTCGTGTAGATTTTGAAAATTTCTAGACGACTCTTCTCATCAGGCTGAGGCACATAAATTAACCTGTCAAATCGTCCTGGACGAAGAACTGCTGGGTCAACGATGTCAGGTCTGTTTGTGGCAGCTATAACAACTATGTCCACTAGGGCTACTATACCGTCCATCTCTGTTAAAAGTTGACTGATAACGCGTTCTGTTACTCCGCTGTCCGCAAAGCCCAGTCCCCGTCGAGGCAAAAGAGAGTCAATCTCATCGAAGAATATAACTGTAGGAGCAGCCATTCTTCCCTTTCTGAACACTTCTCTAATGGCTTTCTCTGATTCCCCGACCCATTTTGAAAAGATTTCGGGACCTTTAATTGTTATGAAGTTGGCCTCGCTTTCTGTTGCTACAGCCCTTGCCAAAAGGGTTTTACCGCATCCAGGAGGTCCGTAAAGTAGAATTCCCTTTGGTGGATTTATTCCAAGTCTCTTAAAAATTTCGGGATTTTTAATAGGCCATTCCACAGCTTCGTTAAGTTCTTGTTTGACTTCTTGTAGTCCACCTATGTCGTTCCAGTGGACTGTTGGCACTTCTATATAGACTTCACGCATGGCTGTAGGAGTTATTTCCTTATAGGCATTAAGGAAGTCCTCCATTTTGATCTCCATTTTTTCTAGGACACTTGGCGGTACACGTTCTTCCTCCAAGTTTATCTGTGGCAGATACCTGCGTAGAGCCTTCATGGCTGTTTCTCTGCATAACGCTGCCAAGTCTGCTCCCGTGTATCCGTGGGTCATTCCAAACAATTTCTTAAGGTCTACATCATCTGCTAATGGCATTCCGCGGGTATGTATTTGGAGTATTTCGTATCTTCCCTGCTTGTCTGGAACGCCTATCTCAATCTCTCTGTCGAATCTACCCGGTCTACGAAGGGCTGGATCTAAAGCGCCTACCCTGTTTGTTGCGCCTATAACTATAACGTTTCCTCTTCCGGACAAACCATCCATTAATGCCAAGAGTTGGGCAACCACGCGTCTCTCAACTTCGCCTGTGACTTCTTCCCGTTTAGGCGCTATCGCGTCTAGTTCATCTATAAATATTATGCTTGGAGAGTTCTGTTGAGCTTGCTGAAAGATTTCTCTGAGTCTTGCCTCTGATTCTCCGTAAAACTTGCTCATTATTTCTGGTCCGTTTATTGAGAAGAAGTTTGCCTCTGACTCGTTTGCTACTGCTCTAGCCAAAAGGGTTTTACCGCAACCGGGAAACCCATGAAGCAACACTCCCTTGGGTGGCTCTATTCCTAACCTCTGGAATAGTTCAGGATGCCGTAGTGGAAGTTCAACCATTTCCCTTACTCTTTGAATCTCTTCACGCAGTCCTCCAATATCTTCGTATGTTGTTCTTGGTAGCCCCCTTCCTTCAGGAGCTGGTTCGTTCAAAATCGCTATTCTTGTTTCCGCTGCAACTTTTACAATACCGTGGGGGCGTGTCTTCGTTACAGTGAAGGGTATAGCATGACCAAGCATCATAACAAGCGTAGTGTCACCTTCAACTAATGTTCTCTCTGTGAGACGGTTTCTGACAAAATTTGTGAAGTCTTCGTCGACGTTTAACCTCATGTCCACTGGTGCTAGGGTGACATTTAAGGCATCTTTTACCTTGGCTGGTTTAACAACCACGTATTCGTTTATGGCGACTCCTGCGTTTTTACGGGTGAAACCGTCTATGCGTATTATCTCTTGGTTTTGATCTTCACTGTAGGCTGGCCAAGTTATTGCTGAGGTTGTTCTTTTACAGACTATTTCTATCACGTCACCGGCTGATATGCCTAGTTTTCTCATTGTCCTCTGGTCTATGCGGGCAATGCCCCTTCCAACATCCCGCTGCCTTGCATCGCCAACACGCAACTGTATCTCAACCAATCAAACCCCTCCCATAATCATGCTGATACTGTCCGAAACAGAGCCTAATTCCTATATAAATGTTTAAGACTATCTGCTTGTTCGACGAACCATACCCGGTAGCACTTGGCTTATCCAATTTATCTCCTTAAATTTCTTCTCAACCTCATCAAGCACACCCGATTTGTCCTCTGGAATTTTGATGTGAGCAATCAAAACGTTTAAGCCGAAGGCTATTGGCTCTTCTCCAAACCCGTATATCGAAGCACACTCTGGCAGAGAATCTTCAATCTTCTTCTTTAGTTGATCAAAGTCAGTAGTTATATCTATTGGAAATATTTTATAAGAAACTACAACACTGCCCATTTTTCAACATCCTTTTGCATTTTATGGTCCAACAAAACCGCATTTCGGACATTTATAGGAACGCCCAAACTTTCTGCACTTCGCACACCGTCTTATCAGAATTTCCCCACAGTTTGGACATAGAAATTTTGTGGCCTCTGTTCCCGGTTGTATTGGCTTACTGCAACTTGTGCAAGTAACAAAAGTCAATGTTGCTGTTTTTTCACCCATTCATCATTCCTCAGCGACGGCTTTGTAATTATCAAGCTTCCTTATATTTAATGTGCTTCAAAGCTGCAAAAAAGACTATAGATCGCCTAAAGGGTTTGTGTCCAAGACCTCCTGTCTAAGACTGCTTTCGTAAGTTTATTATTCCACTTTCATTGTTATATTCAGCGGGGTTGTTTTGGGCGTAAACTTACGTGATCTTGTTCCGAAAACAAAGATCAAGCTTGAATATCTAAGTGGAAAATCCATTGCCATAGATGCTTACAACGCCTTGTACCAGTTCTTAGCCATAATCCGACAGCCAGATGGCACACCGTTAAGAGATAACAGCGGAAAGATAA
>DAOVDL010000144.1 GCA_030669485.1 Candidatus Bathyarchaeota archaeon | reverse complement strand
TGACTACCTTCTGGAGGCCCTTCCTGATGAATTCGTTATAGGAGTTTAGATGTTGCCGGACTAAACCCTCCTGCTTGATGAAGCTCTCCACTAGACGCCAGCGCTCATCAGGATGTGCACTTGTAATAGCCATATTCACTTAGCCTCCACCACATACCTGTAATGATTGGCTTCTCCAGCCGTGGGGCTCATCCTCTCAACCTTCAAAATATCCCCCGGTTTAGCTCCAAGCATCATAGCGACAGGTTCTGTTTCCTTGATCTTCGGCATTTGGAATGGCTTTATCCTATATTTCTTGAGAAGTTCTTCCACCTCACTCTTCGTGAGTATAATATGCTTTGGAACCAACTTATGTGTGAAAACGTTGAAAGTTATCTCATCTTTTTCTTTAAACAAGAACTTTGTTCACTTCCCCTATTCGTTTACAGTCAGACAAGAAGTAACCCCATCATCTGCAAACGAATTTACATGGAGCATGGGATTCCGATAGGCGATTAATAAACTTTATGATGATGTCTACATCGCGAATAAAATTATTGCCCTCTTTCAAGTTCACGTTCTAACATGTAGAGTTTTTTCTCAAAAATGTTAATGGCGGGCCCGAGGGGAATCGAACCCCTGACCCTTCCCCGGGTTGAGCTTTATTCCTCACCCTCCGGGTGGCTTTGCCATCGAGCTTAAAAGCCCGGTGCTCTATCCTAGCTGAGCCTCCCTACTGATCCGCGGTGAATCAGCATACGGGCCCAGCGGCTTCAGGCCCTTATAAGAGGTTACTTTATTGCTTTAATATCCTTTATGCAAGATGCTGGGGTTCAAGTTCTATTCACTATCCCTGTAAGACCATTAAACTGAGGGTACACTTTTAAATAATGTGAGGTAACCGCACAGGATCGAGGTTCGGTGACACCATGAATGCGAGTAGCATAAGGCTCTTAGGAATATCGGGCAGCCCTCGAGTTGGAGCAACTGACTTCGCTGTTAAAACAGCCTTAAGCTACGTAAAGGAGAAATATCAAGTTGAAACCGACTACTTTACCGTTCATAGGAAAACGATAAACTTCTGTCTACACTGTGATTATTGCGTTAGAACAAAAGAAGGTTGCATTCAAAAAGATGATGTGCAAGAGTTATATCCCAAATTAGAGTGGGCTGACGCATGGATATTAGGCAGCCCGGTATATCAGGGACAGATAAGTGGACAGTTGAAGGCAATACTGGATCGCTGTAGAGCAATAGTAGCGAAAAACCCGAAGGCTTTTGAAAATAAAATTGGAGCAGCTATCGCTGTCGGTGGAGACCGGGCTGGCGGTCAAGAACAAACACTTCACACGATCCTAGACTTTTACCTTATAAACGAGATGATTCCAGTTGGCGGCGGATCTTTTGGAGCCAATTTAGGAGGCACAGTTTGGTCTAAAGACGCAGGTGCTGAAGGTGCACAGGCTGACGAGGAAGGACTGAGAGGTATCCGTAAAACAGTAGACCGGTTGGTCAAAGTTGCATCATTAATTTACAAGTAATGCTTCCATCTTTGAGGTGAGATAAGATATCCTTGAAAATTGTTTGGGGAATAACCGGATCAGGGGATCTTCTCTCTGAAACCTTTGAAGTTATGAGTGAATTAACCAAGATGAGGAACTTTGAAATCACTGTTGTCCTATCTAAAGCTGCAGTTAAAGTTGTGAAGTGGTACAGACTCTGGGATAACTTGAGTGGTATAGCTGGTAAAGTTTTGGTTGAAGAGGATGCAAACACACCGTTCATTGTCGGAGTGCTTCAGACAGGTAAATTCAAATGTCTACTAATCGCTCCTGCAACAGCGAATAGTGTAGCTAAAATAGTAAACGGAATAGCAGATACAATTATTACAAACGCAGTAGCTCAGGCCAATAAAGCAAACGTAGATATATACATCCTGCCTGTTGACCAGAGAAGGGGGGCGGCAACTACAATTCTTCCAACTGGAGAAAGGCTAGAATTGACGATACGTGATGTCGATGTTGAAAATACAGGCAAACTTAGAAGGATGAAGGGCATACGCGTCTTGGAGACTCCTAAGGAAATAAAAACGGTTATTCGTAGATATCTCTGATAACATTTGGAATTTGGAGATAGTTGAGATTTTCTTGGACTCGGCTATTAGCTGTTTCAATAAAACATATTAGGGTGAGGCAGATCTAATTCTGAAGTGGCCCTGGTAGTATAGAGGTACGGTTCGAATATGACTAATATGCCTGAAGCCTACCGTAAAGCTCGGTCTAGTATGCGCGGCTGATTCCAAGGCGGTTCAATGCCTTGAAGCTGCATCGCCCGCACGACCCGGGTTCAAATCCCGGCCAGGGCGCCATTATTTGCATCACCCATTTTTCTTTTGGGGAGATAGACTGGACAGATCTCTAAAAGGCCAAAGGCTACCTGACAGTTCACTTGGATTTTTATGAGTAACTATATCTCGTTGATCTTTAAACCTTTGTAGAAGGGTTCTGAATATTGGATGTTAAATCTCCAAAAACTTGAAATTGAAGGAACCCAAGATATCATCACTCTTAGGTGTTGAGACTTGGTGAGGGTAGGGATCATCGGCGCCGCAGGCTTCACGGGTGGCGAGTTGTTAAGACTTCTTTTACTTCACCCCGAGGTGGAGGTCACTCAGGTGACTTCGCGGGAGTATGCGGGGGAATACGTCTTCAAGGTTCATTCAAATCTTCGGGGGATTACATCTCTCCAGTTTGACGGTATGGATGTAGGTAGAACGGTGGAGAAGTGTGATTTGGCGTTCGTTGCAACTCCTCACGGTGCCTCCGTTAAGCTGACTCCCCAGCTGCTTGAGGGGGGGTTGAAGGTGGTGGATTTAAGTGCAGATTTCAGGTTGAAGGAGGCGGGTGATTATCCTCATTGGTACGGTTGGGAGCATCCTCGCCCGGACCTTTTGAAGAAGGCGGTGTACGGCGTCCCAGAGCTTCATCGCCAAGAGATTAAGAGGTCGGGGTTTGTAGCTTGCCCCGGCTGTATGGCCATATCCACTATTCTAGCTGCTGCGCCTATACTGAAGGCGGGAATAGTTGAAGAGAACCGCATCGTTGCAGATGTGAAGATAGGATCCTCTGGCGCTGGAGCTAAGCCCTCATTGGCAACTCATCATGCTTCAAGGGCTGGCGTCATCAGGCCATATAAAGTAGTGGATCATAGGCATAC
>DAOVDL010000074.1 GCA_030669485.1 Candidatus Bathyarchaeota archaeon | reverse complement strand
TGGAAAGCCCTCCGAAGGCTCTACGAAGTCAAGCCTCAGGGCTACGAGGAACTCCTCTCCGTGAAGGGAGTTGGCCCCGCCACAGTTAGAGGGTTAGCTCTGATCTCTGAGCTTATCTACGGTGAGAAGCCTAGTTGGCGTGACCCTGTTCGGTTCTCATTCGCCTTCGGAGGGAAGGACGGGGTTCCCTACCCTGTCGACAGGAAAGCTATGGATCATGCAACAGACATTCTTAAACAGGCTGTTGAAGCAGCTAAGATCGGAGATCGAGAACGCTCAACCGCGTTAAAGCGTCTTAGAAAATTCGCTCCGAAGCTAGCCGTTTCTGGAAAACGGGATTAACGGGTGGCGGTTACCTTCTCCGTCTTCTCCGCCGGAACTTCGGTTTAAGTGGATTCTGCCCTATCTCTCTGCCCAAGGTAACGCGCTTCACATAGTTTCTCCTAACTCTATACCGAGGCATCGCAGATATTCGCGTCTTGCCATCTATCTTAGGTGTCTGAGATCTAACCTTCCCAGCTTTAGTAAGCGAACCGTGAGTCGGCATGAATCTTCACTCTGATTAGGAATGAAAATCATACGTCTTAAATCTTTTGTCGACGGAAAGGAGAAACTCTGCCCGCTGCATCGCGCTCGGCAACCCCGAACTCGGGTACAGCAACAAGGGTCTTGCCAGAGAAGACTGGGCCATCCTTACAGACCCTTAACCCTCCTATAACGCAGCTTCCGCAGACGCCTATACCGCATTTCATATATCTCGCCAATCCCAGCTGGGCTGGCACCTTATGCTTAAGAGATAAATCTAAAACCTTCTTGAGCATAGGTTCAGGTCCACATGCATAGATTTGCTTGTAGGTCTCTCTTTCAAAGAGGTCTCGCAGGAGGTCTGTTGCGTATCCCTTCAACCCCTCTGTTCCATCCTCGGTGGTCGTCAGAACCTCCCCCTTCACACCCAAACTTTCCTTTAATCTTCGTGTAAAGAGAAGTTCTGCCTGCGACTCAGCTCCTACAATAGCAGTCACAGTAGATCTGCAAGATCTGAGTTTCTGCGCTAGGGGAAGAAGCGGAACCACCCCTACACCCCCTCCCACAATCAGCGTTCGACCGCCAACCGGTTTGAAGCTAGTGCCGTAGGGGCCTCTCACCCCAAAGAGGTCTTCCTCCTTAAGCTGATGGATGGCTGCAGTTGCATCTCCAACCCTCTTCACCGTTATAGCTGAGACCCCCTCCTCAGGATTCATGTAGGACAGGCTCATAGGAATCTCGTCAACTCTAGGCATCCAGACCATTACAAATTGACCGGGCTCCGCGTTTGAGCAGAAACTGTCCTCAAAGTAGATGGACTTAACAGATGGAGTTTCACGCTCAATCTTCTTAACTTTCAGAATTCTCGGTCGGCTTGGCGGATGGTGTGTAGACATCTATTCTCTTCATCTCCGGTGGGCAGAGCCTATAAGCTCTCTCACCGTTTTTAATCCCCTTCTCTCAAGGAAGGATTTGAGTCCGGTAAGTATCTCCCTGAAGACAGGCAGATCATTATGCATTATGGCGGTACCCACCTGAAGAACTGAAGCCCCAGCCATCAGGAATTCTGCAGCGTCCTGCCAACGCGTTATTCCCCCACAGCCTATTATCGGAATCCTAACTGCATCATAGATCTCATATACACAACGCACAGCTACCGGCTTGATAGCGGGGCCCGATAGACCTCCAAATCTGCCTCCAAGGATAGGAGTTCCCATCTCAATATCTATAGCCATAGCTTTCACAGTGTTTATGGCAGTGATGCCGCTGGCTCCAACTCTCTCCGCCGCCTCCGCCATCCTAGCTATATCCGTCACATTAGGGGTCAACTTCACGAAGATAGGCTTTCGGGTGGCACCCTTGACCTTGCTTACAACTTCCGCTATGGCGTCCTCATTCTGACCTATCTCAACGCCAACTTCTCGCACATGGGGACAAGAGACATTTAACTCCAAGGCGGAGATGGGCAGCCTGTTCAGGCTTTTAGCCACCTCTCTGAACTCTTGGGGGGAGAAACCATATACACTAGCTATCACCGGTACATCAACCGAGGTTACAGCCTTGCGCATTTCCCGTAAAGCCATATCGACGCCTGGGTTGGGAAGGCCCATAGAGTTCAGAAGACCATACTCCACTTCAACGACAGTTGGGTTCGGATGGCCAGTACGCGCTTCCAACCCTACAGATTTTGTTACAACCGCTCCTGACCCCGCCTCAGCAAGCCTCTTGAGTGAGAGGGCTGTCAGACTGAAAACCCCTGAAGCATTCATCAAAGGGTTCCTCAGCCTCAACCCAGCCAGCTCTATTTTTAACCCTCGAACCATTAAAACAACCCTTCTCTTAACCACCTAACCCTTACTTAACCAACGGTCTAAATAATAGGGTTATTGGTATCTTGCGATAAGAAATTAGATTCGGTAGGAAAGGCCTTGGGTAGAAGCGTTGAAGCTGGAAGTCTGCCGAGGTGAACAAGCCATAAAAAGGATCTGGGGAAGATAAAGCGGCTTGGAACGATCCTACAACGAATAATAGGCTATGTTTTAGGTTAAAACTTGTGAGCGCACATTGCTTCAACGGCTTCTCTGACAGCGCCTGGCGGCACATGGGATAATATCTTTATAGCTTCTCCCGCTGTTACGTTGCCGATTATTTTGTCGCCTTCCATAAGTAAGACCCGCCTTACCCCTTTTTCAGCCATGAGTTTAGCCACTTCCACCACTCCTGCTTTGTGATCAACTACGGGAGCTGGCGTGGTCATAATTTGTTCTGCTTTAACCTCTTTGGGATTTAGGCCTTTGGCAACTACCTTGTAAATTATGTCTACGTCTCTAACAATACCTATCGGTTTTCTGCCTTTAATCACGAAAATATTTCTAACTTTTTCGTTTTTCATCTTCTTAGAAATGGCAGTAACTGTTGTCTTAGAATTAGTGACCAAACTACGAGGATCGAGTACCTGTTTTGCATAAGCCATTTGTATCCCCTCTTGAATGGTTTGCACAATCATATTTTAACATTACCTGTGGCTTATAGCCCGGCCAATCCTGTTGGTAGAAGCAACCCCAGAAGTGGATAAGGTTGAAGAGAAACTCTCAGAACTATCACACCGAAAGGTTATGTCTAGACCTTGTAAGGGTCTTACGAGAATAAGCATAAACCCAGATTAAGATCCAATAGTTTGAGATTATGGGTATAAACCAGAGTTGATGCAAGTTAGCTAACCGTCAAACTGTAAATATTTATGCTACATATGATTAATACCTAAAACTTGCGACAAATATCTCTAGGACGGTGAAGCAAGTTAGAAGAGTTCACTGGGTCTGCCAGAATCAATGAGCACTGCAGCAGATGCGCCATCTGCGTCTCAACCTGCCCCTATGAGGCTATCTCTCTAAGCTTTGAAGGTGAAGAGGTAGCAGAGGTTAAGATAGACCCAAAGAAATGTCAGGTCTGCGGAATCTGCTCCAGTGCATGCCCAGCATCAGCGATAGATATTGCGTACTATAACGACGATGCTCTGATCGAGTACGTTAAGAAGGCATTTGACGAGAAACACCTCACCACCCTAGCTCTGATGTGTAGAGGTAACAGCCCACAAACCTGCGAGGTGGGAGCAATTCTTAAAGATCAGAATTATATCCCCCTCCGCCTTCCATGTGTGGGGAGGCTCTCATCAGAATTCATTCTGAGGGCCCTAAACCTCGGCATAGATAAAATAGTTGTAATGAGGTGCGAGAAAGACTTCTGCCGATTTAAACGAGGCAGTTTAACTAATTGGCGTAGACTACAGCTTACAAATTCCACGATAAAGAACTTTGGATACGATGAGAATACGTTAACTTCTCTAGAACACTCACACAAGGCAGTTTATGATACGGATAGCTGTGTTGGGTGTGGTAAATGCGTCTTCATCTGCCCCTACGACGCTATCG
Organism: Candidatus Bathyarchaeota archaeon; assembly: GCA_030669485.1. The sequence goes on along the minus strand of DAOVDL010000074.1, from coordinate 550 downwards.
AAAGCGCCGCTTGGGGTACACCTCAAATTAACTTGGACAAGTGTACGGGCTGCGGAGCATGCGCCTTGGTCTGTCCAACTCAGGCCATGCAACTAGATAATTTCGAGTACGACCCCACTTCGGCTTTGATTGAAAGTTATGGCAAAGCAGCAAAAGAATTGAAAGCAAGGGGCATCCCTGCAATCTTGCTGTTCTGTTGCCAGTGGTGCGAATTTCCTGCACTGGATCATCAATGCTTAGCTGGCGAGAAGACAATAGTCATGGAGATCCCATGCTTCAAAGGGCTTGATCCCGTTCATGTGATCAATGCATTCTACTGCGGGTTCGATGGAGTGCTGGCGTTCGTCTGCCCAACGGATGATTGCAAACTTGAGAAGGGAAGAGAAATCGCTGAGAGGAATGCCGCTGTATTGAAGGACACACTTGAGAAACTGCACCTAACAGACAGATTTGAGATTTATGAAGTCTCACCAAGATTTAAGGAAGATTTCGATTCCAAGCTTGCTTCTTTCACCAAAAGAATCACCCCATTAGAGGCAATCCCGAAGGT
>DAOVDL010000042.1 GCA_030669485.1 Candidatus Bathyarchaeota archaeon | reverse complement strand
TACCTTCATTATTTCTCCTTTTATCTCCCTGTCTATCTTGAGGATCCCATAGGATCGATGGATTGCTGGAAATTTTCCCGTTAGACTGCCGGGGTTGAAGTATAGGATGTTACCGGCTTTTTCGTTTCTCGGTCTATGCGTGTGACCGTAGATAATTACGTTCACATCTCCAAGCTTTCGTCTAAGTTTCCCATCCAGCCCGAGTGGTGCACCCCCCTCTGGGGGATGGGTTAAACCGATCTTGAAGCCAGCCACCTCAATGATCTCCTTCTCAGGCAGCACCCTCCAGATTTCAGGGGGATCCATGTTGCCGTAGACCCCTCTAAATTTCAGTTTCCGCAGTTCATCCAGAAGCCTCTTCCCAGTGTAGTCGCCTGCATGAATTATCAGATCTGCCTCACTGAACTCATCTAAAATTGTTGGCGGCAGCTCATCAAGCGTTTGGCAGTGTGTATCGGAGATTACTATAATCCTCATTTCTGTCACCAACTGTCCGTACTCAATTAGTTTGCATTTGGTAAAAATCGGAACAGGGATGAGGTGGGGACCCAACCCTGCTCTAAATGTCGGTTACATTAAGATAGCTAGGCTACCAGCTGCCCGGCTCACGTTCCTCTTCAGCTGGCTTCTCTTCAGCTGGCTTCTCTTCAGTTGGCTTCTCTTCCACCTCTTCCCCTTCAGCTGGCCTCTCTTCTATCAGTTTTTCTTCAGCGGGCTTCTCTTCCACCTCTGCCTCTGCCTCTTCTCCTTCAGGTGTCTTCTCACCCATTTCCTCTTCTGCTGGCTTCTGCTCCATCTCTGGCGCTGTCTCACGTTCTTCCTCAGCTGGTCTCTTCTCTATCACTGCTTCTGGCTCAGGTTCTTCCTCAACCGGTTTCTGCTCCTCCTCAGCTGGCTTCTCCTCCATCTCTCCCTCTAGCCCGCGTTCCTCTTCAGTTGGCCTCTCTTCTACCTCTGCCTCCGCCGCTTCCCCTTCAGGTGTCTTCTCGCCCATTTCCTCTTCAGCCGGCTTCTCGTCAGTTGGCTTCTCTTCCACCTCTGCCTCTTCCGGTTCGGGCGGCATCTCTCCAATTTCTGCCTTCATCGCAGATACTTGGCCTCCAAGCTCTGAAACCCTCTCTCTCATCCGGTCAAGCTTGGATACCTCCTCCTCCAACTCTGCGATTTTTGCTTCCAGCTCCGCCACCTTGGCTATTGCGGCTTCAAGCGCATCCTTTGGAACCATCTCTTCGAAGCGACGCCTTCCTTCCTCCAGCTGCTCTTCAAGCTCCGCGATCTTCGCCCTCATCTGTTCAGCTTCCTCCTTCGGTGTGGACTCGTTCAGCTTTGTTGCTGTCTCCCAGTACCTCGCCTCTAACTCACGAACCTTCTCAGCTGAGGCCTCAAGCTCTGCCTTCGGAACCATCTCCTCCAACTTCGCTTCGGTTTCAGAGACCCTCGCTTCCAACTCCCCAACCTTTGCTGTTGCAGCTTCAAGTTTGCTTTTTGGAACCATCTTTTCGAGGCGCTGCCTTCCTTCCGCCAACTTCGCTTCCACTTCCGCCCTTTTATCCTTCTCTACCTCTAGCGTCTCATTCAGCTTAGATGCCTGGCTCTGAAGATCCTTGATCTGTTTCCTCATCCGGCTGGCTTCTTCCTTAGGTGTAGATTCGCTTAACCTCGTTTCAGTTTCCCAGATTCTTTTTTCCAGCTCCTTAACTTTGCCCGTTGCTGCTTCAAGCTCGGTTTTAGACACCATTCCCTTGAGCTTATTTTGAAGCTCAGAGAGCTGGTCCTTAAGTTGCTGCGCCTTTGCTTCAGCCTCATCCTTAGGCACAGAGTTGATCAGCTTGTTCTCAACCTCAAGCACCCTTGCTCTGGCGTTCTCAAGCTCAACTTTGGGGACTGACTTTGCCAGTTTCTCTTCAAGTTCTTGAACCTTAACCTTCGCTTCACCTTCAACCGTCTTCAACTGATCAGTAAGCCGGTCTATAGTTCCTTGCAGAGAATTAGCCTTGCTCTTCGGCACCGACTTAGCCAACCGGGCTTCAGCCCTGCCAAGCCGCCCCTTCAGCTTACCAACTTCAGCAAAGGATCTCGCAAGCTTCACTTCACGCTTCTGGTCTTTAGCCTTAAACTGGGCGATCTTTGTATCAAAATCAGCTTTGGGTACAGCGTTGGCAAATTTCGCCTGAAGAGCCGCAAGCTTATCATTCAGATCTTTCCTGCTCTTATTCAGATGTTTAATCTTGACTGCTACCTCAGCCTTCGGAACGGATTTAGCAAGATCAGCCTTTAACTTTTTAACCGTTACCTCATGCGTCTTCGCTCTTTTTTGAAGAACTCTAGCCTTATGTCCCGGCAGAGAACCAACAAGCTTCTTCTCCATCTTCTTAATCTCAGTGTTAAATTCAGCCTCAGCCTTCGCCAGATGACTCTTATGAACAGACTCACTGAGCTTAGCCTCTAACTCCTGAACCTTTGCCTTCCAATGCTTAACAGCTGGATGCTCCTCTGCCTTAGCTGCCTTCTTCTTAGTTGATGAAGTTTTTTTCGGCAAATTTATTTCACCATCAACACTTTACCTATATAGTAGGTATTTTTCAAGTACTAATTTTTTTGTATTGCAGTGGAAACAGGGGTTCCCACCCATAACCGTTGAGTTTTCAGCACCTTTTAATTTTCTGTTTCATGTTATATTCTGTACACTAAACTGGACAGTGAAGCTATGCAACAACCGTTCATGGAACAGCTGACCGCCAAGATGAGGCGTGAAAAATACCACCTCGTAGGGGCACACTCCGCGGTGAAGAAGTGCAGATGGCTTCACCAGAGCCTAGTCCACTCACGCGTCTGCTACAAGCAGAAGTTCTACGGCATCCAGTCCCACCGCTGCCTCCAGATGACCCCCGTAGCCTACCAATGCCAGCTACGCTGCCTCCACTGCTGGCGTATCCAGCCTGAGGACCTAGGGTTCAACCCTACAACAGACGAGATAACCATCCCCTACACCGACAGCCCAGACCTAATAGTGGACGGCAGCATAAAGGCTCAGAGACAGATCCTCAGCGGCTACAAGAAGCATAAACTGGTGGATCCGAAGCGATATCAAGAGGCACTTAACCCCAGCCACGCAGCCATAAGCCTCACCGGAGAGCCCACCCTCTACCCCCACCTCAGCGAGCTGATAGAGGAGTTCCACAGCCGAGGCATGACCACTTTCCTCGTCACCAACGGCGTCCTCCCCCAAGCCCTGAGCAAGCTGAGCCAGGAGCCAACTCAACTATACGTCTCCCTCCACGCCCCCGATGAGGAGACATTCACCAAGGCCTGTAAACCAAAATCCCCAACAGCCTGGCGGAATGTAATTCAATCACTCGAACTTCTCAGCAGCTTCAACTGCCCAACCGTCCTGAGGCTAACCTTGACTCAAGGCCTGAACATGGATAAGGCTGAGGGATACGCAAAGCTTATCGATAAGGCAGACAGCACCTATGTTGAGGCGAAGTCATACTTTTACGTTGGCTTCTCCCGAAAGAGATTAAAATTTGAGAATATGCCCACCCACCGCGAGGTTAAAGCCTTCGCCGAGGAGCTGAGCAGCCTGACAGGTTACAAGATTATAGATGAGCAGACAAGCAGCAGGGTGGTTCTGCTCAGCCGCCTAAAGAAACCGATAAAGTTGTGAGAAGAACATTGAATGAAACTTCCCCGAAAAAAGTTCTAAGAGAAATAAAGACAGAACTCAGATCCAAGAGCAGCCTAAGGGAGAGGATGATCACCAACTCAAGGAAGATAAACCGCCTCTCAAAAGAATCCATCATGCTCATCCATCGAGGAAACATCAAAAAGGCTGAAAGACTTGTGGGAACAGCGGAGACACTTCTGAAAAAGACCTTAAAGATCCTAGCACCCACACCCAACCTTCAGAACAGCGGCGCCCTCTACAACGCCAGCCAAGAATACGCCGAGGCCTCTATACTCTTAAAGTTGGTTAAGAAGGGAAAGTACCCAAACCCAAGCGAGATAGGGGTCACATCTGAGGCATACGTCCTAGGGCTCGCCGATGTAGTGGGAGAACTGAGACGAAGAACCTTGGGCGCCATCAACGACGGCGATGTTGAGGCTGCTGAACGCGCCTCTCAACTCATGGAAGACATCTACAACGAGCTGGTGAGCCTAAACGAACATGTCTTCTCAGTGCTCCCAAACCTGAGACATAAATGCGATGTAGGTCGACGCCTAGTCGAGCTGACAAGCGGCGACGTCATACTTGAGCGGAGACGTAAACACCTAGAGACATCGTTAAAGCGTATGGAGGGAAGAGCAAGAGAGCAGCACAGTAAGCCTCGTAGACGCAGCAGATAGGCTTCCCACTGCCTGGAAGAGGGTGACTCTCACGGTCAAATTCGATGTTAAGAAGATAAAGAAAGATGCTGAGAAGAACTTTGAAAAGACATGGCTAGAGACAGCCAACCTTCTCAAACTGAAAGGAAAAACGTTGAAGTGGGGAAGAGGAGAAGGCGGCAGAGGCCACCCCGTAGTAGATCTAGCTTGGAAACTTAGGAACACCCTTCTATCCCTCGGACTTGAGGAGCTTGTCAACCCCACAATCCTAGAAGAGGCAGAAGTCTACAAGCAATACGGCCCCGAGGCCCCAGTGATCCTGGATAGATGCTTCTACCTTGCTGAACTGCCGCGCCCAGACCTAGGGCTAAAGAAGGAAACAGTGAAGGCGATAGAGCAGATAATCCCCGGATTCGACGAGGAGCAGAGGAAGAAGCTGCGTAAAATCTTCAGGGATTATAAGGAGGGGCAGATAGAGGGGGATAACCTAGTTGACGAGATGATCAGCCGACTGCAGGTTCAGACCGAGCAGGCAACGGCTACACTCAGCCTCTTCCCAGAACTGGTGAAGCTGAAGCCTAAACCCACCCGCCTCATATTGAGGTCACATATGACTGCCCTATGGTTTCCCATCTTGGCGAGGCTTCAAGATAAGAGGCCTCTGCCCCTGAAGCTCTTCTCCATAGGAGTCAAGTACAGGCGGGAGCAGCGGCTTGACCCCCTGCACCTCTACGAGTCTCAAGTCACATCCATCGCATTGATGGCAGAGGATCTTACCCTTGAAGATGGAACAGAGCTGACTAAAACAGTTCTCACAGACCTCGGATTCAAAGACGCAAAGTTCGAGGTTAAGAAGGCTACCAGCAAGTACTATGCCCCAGGCACAGAGATGGAGATCTTCGTCAAGTATGGAGACGACTGGGTTGAACTTGGAGACCTCGGCTTCTACTCACCCGTCGCCCTCGCAAACTACGGCATACGATGGCCTGTCTTCAACGTCGGCTTCGGCGTCGAACGGATAGCCATGCTTCTCCAAGGCGAAGATGACATCCGCAGGCTCACCTTCCCCCAAATCTACGGAGAGATAGAATACACGGATCAAGAGCTGGCGGAGATGATAGGCTTAAACCGAACCCCCTCAACAGAGGAGGGACAGAAACTCAAGGAGGCTATAGTTCAAACTGCCCTCCGCCACGCGGAGGACGCAAGCCCCTGTGAGTTCCAAGCCTACCAAGGGAGGCTTCTGGGCAAGGAGATCGAGGTCCACGTATATGAGTCAGATGAGGGAACCAAGCTTCTAGGTCCAGCTGCCCTTAACACAATCTACATCCACCAAGGCAACATCCTCGGCATCCCGGAGAGCGGATTTGACTCCAAACCAATGGTCAGTGAGGCAAGGAGCAAAGGCGTCTCAACTGGGATAAGGTACGTCGACGCTGTGGCC
>DAOVDL010000140.1 GCA_030669485.1 Candidatus Bathyarchaeota archaeon | reverse complement strand
ACCTTCTAGAACGGCGTAAGCTGCGTGAGCCAGATTAACTTGGAAAGCATCCATGCTCTCAGGCCAATGAAAAGCTGATCGCGGGCAGCTGAAGAAGCAAGTTTGACAGTACATGCATTTAGTTGGATCACGCTCCGACTTGCCATTCTTGATACTCATAGCGTCAAAAGGGCATACCCTAACGCAGGTTCCGCATCCATCGCACTCAGATTCGTCAAGAATAGGGGGATGCGCGCTATGTTGAGCTGCTTTTCCTTCCTTGGTAACGCAACCCATTGCAATATTCTTCAGCGCCCCTCCTATACCAGAAACTAGGTGACCTTTAACATGGGTCAACACTATCATAGCATCCGCCTGCATTATAGCCGAGGCAACTTTCACCTCCTTTATCTTACATCCCTGAATCCTCTTTTTGAGGGGTATGGGTGAGCCGTCATATCCTTCATCACCATCAGCGATAACTATTGGGGCATCCATCGACTCTTCAGTGAATCCATTACAGGCAGCCGTCTTCAAGTAACCCTGAGCTGTGAATCTTCCCTCTGGATATAGGGTGGTGGTGTCTGTGACGAAAGGCTTTCCTCCCATCTTCTTAACGAGATCCACAATTTTTCTCACAAATATAGGTCTCAGCGATGTAATATTCCCAGCTTCACCCATATGCACCTTCACGGCAACGGAGTCGCCTTTAGATATAACGCGGTTTAAACCTGACTTGGCAAAGATCGTTTCAATCTCCTGAAAAATGTTCTTGCTCTTTCTATAATCGAGAAAATAGATAGCTGACTGTTTCAGATAGTGCACCTCCACTTCTGGAAGGGTTCTCCATCTCGACTTGCCTTTAAGGGTATTATGCTTTTTCGATAAAAGGATTTAAGCCTGCCCGCCCCAGATCTTCTAGGGTTCATAGAACTTTGGAGAAGCGAAGAGTTGTAACGTCCTTCCTTGAGCGAGAAGGCAAGATCCTGCTTCTGAAGAGAAGCAGTAAGGTCGGAACCTACAAGGGAAGATGGGCTGGAGTCAGCGGTTATGTAGATGATAATGAAGCGCCACTTCACGCAGCCCTGAGAGAGATCGAAGAAGAGACGGGGTTACCTCGCAACGAGGTTAAACTTCTCAGGGAGGGCAAACTTCTTCCGATACCAGACGCTACCAACAACATCCTCTGGCTTGTCAACCCATACCTTTTCAGAATTCATACTGACAAGATCAGAATCGACTGGGAGCATCAAGAATACCGGTGGATAAAACCTGAAGATCTGGAGGGCTATGAGACAGTTCCCATGTTGGGGGAGACCTTAGAGAGAGTTATGGAACTTCACTCAAAGCCCGTGATCCTTGACTCAGAGGTCATGGAAGGTAGCCGCAGAATCATTTCTGACCGAACCCACGGCGCCACATGGCTTGCCGGTGAGGCTCTGCAGGTAGCTAAGCTTGCATCTGAGAGGTGTGAGGCAACTGATGTGGGAGATTACGTTAGATATCTGAAGGTCGTGATAGATGAGTTAATGAGAACTAGGGCCAGTATGGCTCCCCTCACATCAAGCCTCAGCTTACTCTTCCACGATATCTACGAGGCATCTAAAGCGGGAAGCCTCTCACAACTTAAAACTCTTACAGCCTCAAAGGTGGAGGCGCTCACTATGAAACTTAAGGAGGCGATGTTCGATACCGCGAAGTATGCATCCCAGCTAATCGAGGATGGAGACACAGTGATGACGCACAGCTACAGCTCAACAATCCTCGAAGCGCTCAGAGCGGCCTTCCAGCAAGGGAAGCATTTCCGGGCTGTTATCACGGAGTCAAGGCCACTCTTTGAGGGCAGAATCACTGCCAAGGAACTTTCTAAACTGGGTGTTCCCGTAGAGCTTATTGTAGATTCAGCGGCAGCTTACTTTGTGTCTAGTGTAGATAAGGTTCTGGTTGGTGCTGACAGTGTCTTAGCTGATGGCTCCATCATAAACAAGGCTGGAACATACTCTATAGCCTTGGCTGCTAAAGATTCGGGTGTCTCCTTCTACGCTGCCACTCAGAAGGTCAAATATGATGTTAGAAGCTATCTGGGCGAGAAGGCCAGTCTTGAGGAGAAGGATTCCTCTGAGGTTTGGGAAGAAACTGTTCTCGGAGTCAAGGTTAGGAACCTCTACTTTGATGTCACTCCCGCCTCCTATCTGTCTGGAATAGTGACTGAAGATGGGATGGTGAAGCCTGAGGAAGTGGCTACCCAGATAGAGGAAATGCTGCCTCATATGTATCTGGGTTAGCAAATCATCTGGTTAGGGTTGAAGGGCTTGATGGAGCTGCAGAGCTAAGTTCACTCCTCACTGTTACGGTGCGCAGAATATCGCTTCTGGTTACTATGCCCACCAGCCTGTCTTCCTCTAAGACTGGAAGGCGGCCCACTTTCATTTTCGCTAGCTTCACCAAGGCGTCTAAAGCAGGCTCCTCAGGTTTGGTTGTAGCCAATTTTTCCATGGGAACCATTATGTCTCTCACTTGAGTTTCACGCCATCTATCTTTGGGCACCTGTTTAATGTCATGAAGTGTTACCATGCCGAGGAGTTTTCCTTCTTTGATTACAGGGTAGCCGCCATGTTTATACCTGAAAAAGTAGAAGTCGACCACAACCTCCAGAGAGATCTCAGGTTCCACTGAATGAACATCAGTAGCCATTATTTCGCTTACCTTGACATCGGAGAGGGCGGTGCTTACAACGGTCTGACGTAGACTTGCATCGGCGCCGCTCTTGAGAAACCATCCTATAAATATCAGCCATATGCCACTGACAAAACTCTCAAATAGTAGCAGGAAGAAGCCGCTGACCATGAGAAGGTAGGCGAAGGCACCACCAACTTTCGTAGAGATCTTTGTTGCCTCTAGGAAGTTACCTTTCCTCTTCCACATAGCAGCACGAAATATGCGTCCTCCATCCATTGGGAAGGCGGGTATGAGGTTGAATATTCCGAGGATGAGGTTTATCAGAGCAGCATATTGGAAGACGATGGCCGTTGCACCCAGTTTGAGGTTGAGTGTTGCCAGCCAGATAAGACCGAAGACGCCGGCTAGGAGGAAGCTTGCGACTGGTCCTGCAAGAGAGATCTTGAACTCCATCTCTGGGCTCTTGGGTTCCTCTATGATCTCAGAGACTCCTCCAAAAAGGAAGAGCGTGATCCCTGCCACGGGCAGGCTTCTTCTCTTAGCTATATAGCAATGTGCAAGCTCATGGAAAAGCACAGATGC
>DAOVDL010000048.1 GCA_030669485.1 Candidatus Bathyarchaeota archaeon | reverse complement strand
GTTCTGGCAGCGCCTCAGGGGTCAGATCCATCTTCAGGTATTTAGAGAACCTGCGGGTTTGCTCCTTCTCGTCGCCAATTGTCTTCCAATATGATGCGATGTGTCTGCCCTTGATTCTGCTCTCATCTGGGATGATGTCTTCACTGCATGGGATCTCAACCCCTGCGTCTATAACTCCCTTCAAACCCGCGTAGAGTCTTCCGCCGCTCTTCGGTTTTCTGACGCCTACGTCCAATAAAGCTCTCTTCAACCCCGTCTTCTTAACCTTCAACCCTGCTAGGAACCCTGTTAGGTAAGCCGAGGGAAGGTTACCGCAGGCAGCTTTCCAACCGTAACTCTGAACAAGCTCTCGGGTTGTAGCCGAAGCTATAACTCGGTCCCCTACTAGAGATGCCTCGATGAACTGAACTGCTGCGTGGGAGATGGAGAGCCGCAGAACGAGTCTCTTCTCTCCAGACTTGAGGAGAGCTCTCCGTTGGCGGTAGTCAGTCTTACCTTCTTGGCGCCGCCTGAAAGGCATACCGTAGGATGACTTTCGCCCTACCACTACCTAACTTTCCTCCTGTACAGTCCTTCAGCTTCTATGTGTTGGAGGAGGTGAGATACGTCTCTGAATGCTCCACCCTTCGCAAGGATGTAAAGTCTCCGATGGGTACTGCTGGTTATAACTTTCTTCTCCTTCAGATCCGCCAGTTTCTTCCTCATCGCCCTTATCTTCATCATCCACCGCTTCTTTCTAGGCATCCTAGCATACTTGGCGCCTTCTCTGCTCCCTATGCTGCTTCTCCGGCCTTTACGTCTTTTCTGGTGAAGAACCTTAGCTCTACTTCTGCTGACACCCTTCTCAGGTCGTGCTTTGATGACGCCATCGTTGATGTGTTTCTCAACCTCTTTCCGGGTGATGGCGGTTTCAATCTCCCTGTTCTTCTCAGGGTCTATCCAAACGCGGTTATAGCCAACCTTGAGGATGCGTGTCGCGATTTGCCGTTGGCTTTTCAGCTCCATCGAGTCTAGCTTCCTCCTTCGTTCTCTTCACCTTCAGCCTTTCCAGCTTTTTCGTCGTAATCTTCTTTAGTTTCCTCTTCAGGCTTCTCACCAGCCTCTTCTTCCTCTTCAGTCTTCTTCGGTCTGGCTTTTACGGTGGGGTTCAGAATCTTGATGCCAAGCTTTCTGGCTTCTTCTAGGATGGAGGCTTTCTTTCGTGATCCCAATCTTCCAGCTATTCTAACTACATGAGTCTGAGGATTTACAGTCTTCAATTCCTCAGTTCGGCATACTAAAACCTCGTAGAGACCTGAGGGATGTCTGTTCCTAAGATTTCGAGGAGAACGACGTCCAACCAGAGGGGAGACAGGCCGCCCCTTCATCCTCTTCCTCATCTTACTGTCTATGCCCTTAGGCTTCCTCCAGTTGTCTTTTACCCGCTTATAACGCCAGCTCTCCTCTCGGATGCATCGGGGCTTCTCACTCCTAACCTTGGAGATCCTCTTCTGAATGGCCTTCGTCTCCTTGGACTTCCATATTGTTGCTTCATGCTTCATAGCCATCACTACTTACCCACAGTCTTTTGATGAATGAAGATTCCGTCGAGGAATACCCTCGTGTCCTTCTTCCTTATTTTAGTAGCATTCTCTATGTTGGCTGCGGTCTGACTGGTCTCCTCAATGTTTATCCCCTGAACTATAATCTCGTCACCTTTGACCGTCACCTTAACATCCCCAATAGTGCGAACAACCCGCGGCTTCTTCTCTCCTAAGAAGTTCTCTATGATGACCTTACCGGGTTGAGTCTTGACCGTGACGGGAAAGTGGGAGGAGACAACCCGTAACTTATAGACATATCCCTCCGTCGTGCCTTTCACCATATTCTTTATATGTGTAATTGTGGTGCCGATCAAAGCCTTCTCCCTCCTTCTCGGCCAGAAGCTCTTAACAGTGACGTGTTTTCCTTTAACTTCGATCCCGATAGGCACAGAGGAGAAGTCCCTCTTCACCTCTCCAAGAGGTCCTCTTACGGTCAGAACTTTACCCTCTAAGCCAACGTTTACCTCCGTCGGTAGTTCAAACACCCTTTCCTCAACTAAACTTCGAGTCACTTAGACCGAACTCCCATCAGTATACATAGGCCAGAAGTCGGCCACCCGTATCTTTCTCCCGTGCATCTTTGTGGGAAATAACCCCTTGCGGAGTGGATATTATTAGAATGCCAATGTCCCTAGATGGGAGGAATTGCTTCTCAAAGGACTCGATATCCTTCCTCTTCACGGCTTGTCGCGGTTTGGTTACTCCACAGTTGTTGATACGCCCCAAGAGCTGAACCCGGAATTTCCCGGATCTTCCATCATCGATGAACTCAAACTCACCTATGTACCCGTTCTGCTGCATTGACCTAAGAACCCATCCTATGAGCTTGGAGGCAGGAACCACCATGCACTCACGTTTGTTTCTAATCTCGTTATTGAGTATAGTTGAAAGGCAGTCTGCCAAGGGATCCATCTGTGTCACTGTCAATTCACCTTACGAATACTTCTTAAAGCCCAGTTTCTGAGCTGTCTCCCTGAAACACCGTCTGCAGAGGTTGAGACCCAGCTTCCTAATTATGGGACCGTAAGAGCCACATCTCTGACAGGTGCGACTTCCCCTCCCGTACTTTCTAACTTTCTTAGGCTTATTCTTCAACTCTCATTTGCCCCCACGATCTCAATTTCGAAAGCTTCTTTTAAGAAACATATAGACTCCGGGACGGTAACCCTGTGTTTGGCTCCAACCTTCGATTTATAAAGCCTCCGAGTTTGAACCCTATAACCAGACTTCCCCATGGTCACAGCGAAGTCCATGCCAACTATGCCTAGCTCCGGCTGATATCGCTCACCGGGAAGTTCCAGATGTTCACGGATACCGAAAGCGAAGTTTCCCTCCTCGTCAAATGCATCCTTAGAGAGCTTATTCCCAACTGCTGTGAAAGCCTTCCTTAGAAACTCACTGGCCTTCTCTTTCCTCAGGGTGACAATACATGAAACAGGGTCGCCTTTCCTCAAACCCCAATCCTTTATCGTCTTCTTTGACTTCCTATGACTTACCTTCTGCTCCGTTAGATTTTCAAGAATTTTAGAAGCTTTCTCTAGAGGTTCACCAGACTTGCCGACTGCTATATTAACAGTGACCTTCTCAACCCTTGGCTTAGTCATAGGGTTTTTCTGCCACTTCTCGCGAATTGCCTCTTCCTCAGTAGCCAAATTTAACCCTCCGGCAGAGAGATAAGAGGTTTGTCCTCTCCGATCACGAAGACATAGTCTGCAACGGTGTTATACTCAACATCATTTGCTCCCCTGATCTTCACTATCCTCGGGGCAGTTGGGGAATGTTTCTCCACACTAGTTATGGTGCCATGCTGCCCGATGTTCTCTCCTTCAACAACAATGGCGTAGGCCCCCTCCGCGAACTTGAGGTGTTTCATTATCTTACCATTAGTGATGTTCAGTTGGGCAACATCAAGAATCTTATAGATATCCTCCTCTGGCCCAGTGAGGTCAGCCGCCTTGACAAGCAGATTCCTGCCATCGTGAAGGTTCAACTGTATGCCCCCGCCCTTCAGGACAGTTTTCCCCTCTATCCTGCAGAGTTTGAAATCCTTCTCTGCCCCTGTCACAGGGTGGAAGCGGTAAACCCTATGGGTGCTCGGTAGAACCCTGTATGTTTGGTTGATATCAGCAACCTCAATGAGGTCCATTAAACCGGCGGGGAATTTTTTATCAACCCTAACATTGCCGTCAACCTTGATTTTTCTATTAACCATAGCTGCTTCAGCCTCTCGCTTTGAGGCTGCAAACTTAAGGACATCTCTTACCACTACGAGAAGAGGAACAGACCTGCCCATTGGATGGGGACCTGGATGTGGTCGGGTGACCCATACTTCCTCTTTCCTATGAATTGGCCAGAAACTAGGTGAGGCCAATCTCTTCAAATGTGCACTGCTGCCCTTTCTACCCACTCTCTTCACCTTCTTCCTTTTCTTCCTCCTCTGGCTCCTCTGTGGCTTCTCCCTCAGTCTGCTCCACAGAAAGCCTCTGAACCCTCCATTTGTCCCCTGTGTCTACCTTAGTTATCCTGACATTTGAGGGATGGATCGGGGCGAAGTAGGTAGAACCATCAGCCTTCTCCTTGGTCACCCCGTCTACGGTAATTTTAACTTCCTTGCGGTCGACACTGTGAACCTTACCCTCCATTCCAGTATAATCGCCCCGCATTATCTTCACCTTGTCACCCTTCCGCAAAGGGAAGGACTTCCTATCGTACTTCACAGCCAAGTCAAAGGATAATGGTGCAGAGAATAGATGGTGTTTCTTGTGCTTGGGGGCTTCCCAGAGGCTCTTCCTCTGCTTCGAAGGCTTGGATGACTTCACTATGGTATCAATCCTATACAATTATGCTGGATACGCTTGCTATCCTTGGCCACTTCTCTGCCGCCTCTTTAGCTACGGGACCTTTTATCCTCGTGCCCTTCAACTCGCCCTCAGGGGTCATCACCACTGCAGCATTGTCCTCAAACTGAACCACTGTGCCGTCTCGTCGCCTGAAGGGCATCCTCTGCCTAATTGCCACGGCAGGGAACATCTGTCTTCTCATATCTGGCGTTCCGCGCTTCACGGAGACTGTTAGCATATCGCCAACTGCTGCTGCAGGAATTCTGCGAAGTCTCCCCTTATATCCAATGACCTGAATTACTCTAAGTTCTTTCGCGCCTGTATTATCAGCACATTTTATTACGGCCCTCGTGGGCAGCCCTCTGGCTATCTTTGGCCTGTACTGAGAGACACCTTTGCCGCCTACACTCTTGAACTTGGGCATTCTCACTTTGCCTCCTTAACCTTCTCTACTACTACGAAGGATACTGTCTTGCTGATGGGTCTGCACTCAGCGATCCTTACGGTGTCGCCGACCTTCGTTGCGATGCAAGGCGGATTATGGGCGGGTATATTCTTGCGCCTACGCTCCAGACGCCTAAGTTTGGATATGTAGTGTGAATAGTTCTTCTGGATAACTACGGTTTTCTGCATCTTGGCGCTGACAACTACGCCCTCAATTATCTTCTTTCTGACAGGGAGCCTACCATGGAAAGGGCAAGCTGGATCGTCACATTCCTTCACAGGCGCCTTAACGAGTAGTCCTATCTCCTTCGCCATCACCAGCGCCTCCTAACTGCCTTCTTCACTCTGTCCTCTGGTCTACCGACTAGACGTTTTCCCTCCACCTCAACGGTGCAGTCATCTTGAAGCTTAAACTGGA
>DAOVDL010000130.1 GCA_030669485.1 Candidatus Bathyarchaeota archaeon | reverse complement strand
AACGGCATCTGGTCAACCCGTTTGATCTACTCATGCAGTAGGTGAGCTTGAAGCATCTCTGCTTGACTAGAGGTAAAGGATAAATTTTACTCTTTGGAGAAGGTATGTGAATGAAAATTGACTGAACGGTATGACCTCACAATAGTTGGAGCTGGCCCGGCGGGGCTTTCAGCCAGCATATATGGGGCTAGGATGGGGCTGAAAACTTTGGTTCTTGGCGAGGTGCTTGGCGGGATGGCTGCGGAGAATGCGCTGATAGAGAACTACCCCGGATTTGCTCAAATATCTGGATTTGAGTTAAGTATGAAGATGCGTGAACAGGCAGACCGTTACGGTGCGGTGATACGTTATCCCGAAAGGGTTGAGGCACTGTCTTTGGAAGGTATAGAAAAAGAGGTCAAAACCGGGCAGATGTCTTTCTCTTCAAAAGCTGTTATCGTAGCCACCGGTTGTACGCATAGAAAACTTGGGGTTCCTGGAGAAGAGAAGTTCAGGGGTCGCGGTGTCAGCTACTGCGCTGCCTGTGATGGTCCACTCTTCAAAGGTAAGCGGGTGATGGTGGTCGGTGGCGGAAATTCCGCTGTAACTGAAACTCTGTACCTAACAGGGGTTGCTGGGAAGGTCTACCTTGTCCATCGTAGAGATGACTTCCGAGCTGATGCTGTTCTGAAGAAACGCGTTCTGGAGAGTGATGTTGAGATCCTCTGGAAAAGCCAAGTTCGGAGTATAGAGGGCGACGATGTGGTTCGTCATGTCAGAGTCTTAGATGGTGAAACTGGAAGAGAGCGAATTGTAGATGTTGACGCTGTTTTTGCCTCAGTTGGGGAGGTTCCTCAGAGTGAGCTTGTTGCTAAGGCGGGAGTGGAGACTGATAGCGAGGGATACATTCATGTGAACCGGCGGCAGGAAACCAGCATTGAGGGGGTCTACGCAGCTGGAGATGTTGCTGGAGGGGTTCGCCAGATAGGCACCGCTGTGGGAGAAGGTATAACCGCTGCTGTAAACGCCTACCTTTACATCGTTGGCGGCTGGTATGGAAAAAAGGCGTAATAACACTTGTCCCGTTATCTGTGGGAGAGTTTCCGAACCCCGCCTTTTAGGCGGCCTAGGTAAGCAGCATCCGTCATCCCGATGAAGAGGCCTGTTTCCACAATTCCAGGAAGCCTTCTAAGCTGGC
Source organism: Candidatus Bathyarchaeota archaeon (assembly GCA_030669485.1). The sequence continues at coordinate 2,276 of DAOVDL010000130.1, read as the reverse complement.
CGTCCAGCTGCTCGGGGTCTTTTAACTTCTTACAGTAAATGTCGAGAAGAAGGTTTCCGTTATCGGTCACAACAGGGCCAACTTTTCCACTTCCCACCCTAAGCTTGACCTTGAAGCCAAGGTCTTTCAGAGATTTTAAGAGAGTGGGTAAAGCGAAGGGTACGACTTCAACTGGGATGGTGTTCTTCTCACCTAGCCTGTGGACAAGCTTACGCTCATCAGCTATGATTATGTAAATCTTAGCCGCTGAGGCAACTATCTTCTCTCGGGTTAGTGCTCCTCCGCCGCCTTTGATAAGGTTGAGGTTGTAATCAAGTTCATCTGCTCCATCTATAGCTATGTCTAATGTGGGATGTTCGTTCAAAGTGGTGAGGGGGACTCCTGACCTCACAGCTTCGAGGAGGGCTTGGTGGGAGGTTGGGACCCCCAAGACTTGAAGTTTCTCTTCTTGAACCCTTCTTCCAATTGCTCTTATTGCATGGGCAGCCGTGCTGCCGCTGCCCAGACCTATAACATAATTATCAGCAACAAGTTCCACAGCTTTCTCCGCTGCCCTACGCTTAGCAAGGTCCAGCTGGCTGGCGATCGAGGTCATGCCTCCATCTCAATTTGCTCCAGCTTCTCAAGTTCCTTTTGAAGGTCCTTCCTAAGTTTATCTAATGTATCATCAGCTTTCGTTTTCTTTGGAACAGTAGGAGTTATAGGTGGGGCTGTCTTCTCAGTTGTAGGCGGCTTACTTTCTTGCGGCTTTTCTCCTGTTGGTGGAGTGAGTGGAGGTAGCTTTACCGCCATAACCTGACCTGGCTTAACATCCACCCTCTTTCTTACATCATCAATCTTGACATTGAGCTCCTTGAACTTGTCTTGGAACATGTTGACAAGTTCGGCTCTTGTTTCCTCCAGTTCGTGGAGGCTGAGCAATCTCTCACTGTGTTCAAAGGTCGATGTGATTGAGGAGAGTTGTCTCTGGTACTTGGAGACAAGTTGATCCCTCTCAGCTGGAGTGAGCCTCCCCTCCGTTGAAGCCTCGTAGAGGCGTGTTAAGGTTTCACTCAGGATCTCCTTCTCCGTTCCTGAGATTCTCAGTCTGCTTCTAGCCCTTTCAACATCTTGAACGTTGAAGCTTCTATCTACGCTTAGGGTAGGAAGAACACTCTCTAGGGGTTTCTCCTCCCTCGGCTCCTCCTTCTTCCGACTTCCAAAAAGTCGCATAATCACCAATTCCAAGAGGAATATCTACTAGGCTTCCCATATTGTTTACAGTCCTCTTAAATTTAAAACTTATAGCATATGATCCGTTGAAGTAAATCTGAAAGGCTTGGAGATGCTTCTTGAAGGGGTGGGCTGTGTGGTTAACTGGACTACCGGGCTGCGGGAAATCCACAGTAGCCAGAATTCTAGCTGAAAGTCTGCGAGAGAGCGATATCCTGGTCCAAATTCTTTCGTTGGATATGCTCAGGAAGGTTATCACCCCAAGACCTACTTACAGCGATGAGGAGCGGAAGATTGTTTATGGTGCGCTGGTTTTTGCTACAAGGCTTCTGACTGAGAACGGTGTCAACGTTCTCATCGATGCTACGGCTAACCGTCGGAGATACAGGGCCGAAGCTCGGCGGCAGATATCTCTATTCATAGAAGCCTACCTCAAATGTCCCTTGGAAGTCTGCATCGATAGAGAGGCAAAGCGCAGAAGAACCCATGGGGCTCCAAGACACATTTACAGTAAGGGAATGGCAGGTAGAAGTAAAACTGTTCCCGGGCTTGGTGCCCCCTATGAGGAACATACCAATCCAGAGGTGACCGTTGAGACGGGCAAGCTGACCTCCAAGCAGAGCGCAGAGAAAATCCTCACAACCATTAAAAAACGGTTTAAGTTAGATATCGATCTATAGATGCGAGCAGGAAGTGAGGTATTGGTAAGCTTAAGTTTAGAGACGTTGGGAGATTACCTCTCAAACCTTCACGGCACCCGCGTCAAAATCATTAACGTAGGAGAGATGGGGAAAACACGGAGTGCGACTGAAAAAGCGTCCATGGATCTCAAGGGCTTTGGATCTGGGCGACCATACTTAATAGAGTATCAAGTTAAGGGTCAAAGGAGAAGCGCTGTTCTTGAGACCATGCGTAAAGACAGCTTCGGTCACGACTATCCCAGTGACAGAGCATACAATCTGCTCCTAGCTCACAATTCCTACAACCGGTTCCCGAAGCATGTCAACTCTCTTGATGTAGGAGTCTTCACACGGCAGGGCTTGATGAAGAGTGTAGGGGGCTAT
>DAOVDL010000032.1 GCA_030669485.1 Candidatus Bathyarchaeota archaeon | reverse complement strand
ATTACATCGTGCCGAATATAAGTTTGGAAGAGGGCAACCTTGTGTCGCCATACGATTCAGTCGGGATGCTGATTGGACATAAAATAAAATATCCAGCCGGCCGGACAACGCCACTCGTTAAGCTAGGGCAGGTGGTGACCTTGGAGTACACCCATCAAAGTCAAGGCGCTGAGCAGAAGCTTGTGACTGAGAAGAGGAGCTTCGTCGTTAGAGGTGTGTTAAATGAGGTTGGCACCGGCAGCGCCGTAGAATTTGAGAACGCAATCTCCATATCTCCAGCGGCTGCCAACTCCTTCTTTAAACGCGGCGGGGACTACGATGCAATCGTGGTGGTAACCAAGTCGCATGACATGAATGAACAGGTGGAGAAGAGAATCCGAGAGATCTATGGGAAGGACATAGGGGTCACCTCACCCAAGTCTGCAACAGAGATGATCCAAGGAGTAATGTCCATGTTCACGAGCTTTTCTCTGAGCATAGCAGCCGTTTCATTAATCGTCGCCGCCGTGGGGGTTGTGACTACGCTGTTCACATCTGTGATGGAGCGTGTACGCGAGATCGGAGTCTTAAAAGCATTGGGCTTCAGAAACAGCTCGATCATGATGTTGTTTCTGAGTGAAGCAGCCCTGATAGGCATTGTAGGGGCGAGTATAGGTATCTTCCTCGGAATCGGTTTGGGCTCACTGTTATTGAGTAGAATCAGCGGAGGCATCGGCTCAATGGTAGCAGGAATATTGCCGATCTTCCTACCAAGGGATCTATTATTTGTATGGATATTCTCAGTGACATTAAGCATCATAGCGGGCCTCTACCCAGCTTGGAGGGCATCAAGACTTGACCCCGTGGTTGCGTTGAGACGTGAATAAAGCTTTGACACCTAATAATCCTGAACCAAGCCAAAAGAGAAGCAGCCATTACATGGACGCCTTAACTTAGCAAGTTCAATCCCCGAGTCACATCTACAGAGATGTTCATATAGTGGAGAAATAGGGGCAGGATGGCAACTTCTAAAGGCTAATGTCAAGTCTTGGTAGTTCTTCTGGGGAAGTACTGAACCTCATTTAGGCGGGGGATCATAGCCATCAAGACCGCTTGCTCAGTAAGCTCCACACGCTTCAAGATTCCTCTGGAGAGGATGCCGATGGCTCCCGCCTTTCTCCCCAACCCTCTAACCCCACTGAACCTTTCCATAACTACACTCAGCTCCCCCTCCCCGTCAAGCACCCTCTCAACTATTTTGGGTGGTAGTTCGAAGCCTGAACTGCATCCGACGGTTAGTCGTTTCCGTCTGTCGAGGATGGTGCACCACTGGAGGGCTAGGTATCCGCTGAGTGTGGAGGGGGATTTGAATAAACCTGCCTCAATGCCGACTGCGAGATCTGCTGGGGTCTTAACCATAGCTGCCTCTGCTCTTTTAACAGCGCACTCTATAGTCTGGTTGCCTATGGGCTGAGGCGGCAGGTTGAGCTTGACGTCAACCCCTTTGACCTTTACTTCTGACCTTCCATAGATCTTTGACAGAACCGCTCTTACTCCCCTCAGTTTGACAGGGTTCTTTGAGCCTACGGCAACCTGCAGCACTCATCCCCCTCAGCTTGATTAGATGTGTCTTAAAGTTTGTATCCGATCTTCCGCAGAAACTCTTTCCGCTCAGCCACATCCTTCTCCTGTTCTATACCCTCTGATTTTAGACCGTCGATGACTCCCAAGATTCCACGCCCCTGCTCGGTTTCAGCTACTATAACCTCTACAGGGTTGGCAGTGGCGCAGAAAACGGAGCAGACCTCTTCTACATCTTTCACCGCGTTCAGCACATTGAGAGGATAGGCTTCCTTCATGAAGATCAGGAAGCTGTGACCTGCTCCAATCCTGAGGGCGTTCTCCGCAGCAGCAGACTCAAGTTCAGAGTTATTTCCTGCTCTTCTGACCAGACATGGACCTGAACTCTCGCAGAAGGCTATTCCAAACTTAGCTGTTGGGGTTGAAGTGATCATCGTTTCATAGAGATCCTCAGTAGCCTTTATGAAGTGAGCTTGACCTAAGATTAGGTTGCAGTCCTTAGGGGTTTCTATCTTAACAGTTTCGATATTCATAGAGTTCCCTGAAAGGAGTTACAAGAGGGTTAAGATAAAAATTTTTACTTTCCTTTCAGGGTAAAATGGTTCGGCAGGTTTACTCTTAAAACCTCGATTATTAGACAGCAATTTTATAGTTCCACATCACATACCAGGATAGTATGAACTTCATAAATGGGTCTTGGAAACCCTCTCAAGGCGGCGGGATCTTCAAAGATTTCAACCCAGCTGATTTGAACGATATTATTGGTCAATTTCCTGATTCTGTTAGGGAAGATGCAAAGGAAGCTATTGATGCGGCAAAAGAATCGCAAGAGAAATGGGTGAATGTACTAGCGTCACAAAGAGGCTGTTATCTTCTAAAGGCTTCAGATATGATGGAGGAGAACCTAAATGAGTTTACCCGTCTTTTGACGCGGGAAGAAGGTAAACCTCTCAAGGATAGCAGAGGCGAGGTTGCCAGATCGATAGAAATATTACGGTTCTTCGCAGGACTAAGTTATAGGCTTAAAGGCGAGACTGCCCAATCAACCCTCCAAAATATACTGGTTTTTACAATCAGAGAGCCGCTGGGTGTTGTATCTATTATAACTCCGTGGAACTTTCCTATAGCCAACCCTGTTTGGAAAATCGCCCCGGCTTTAATTACTGGAAATACCGTTGTATTCAAACCTTCACCGTTTACCCCTATGATTGCCCAGAAGCTGGTAGAGATCTTGGAAAAAGTTGGAATTCCAAAAGGTGTTATAAATTTAGTTCAAGGAGGGGGTGATGTAGGAAGAGAAATGGTGGTTGACAAGAAGGTTGATGTGGTTTCCTTTACAGGATCTTATGCTACAGGAAGCGAAATATGGAAGAGTAAGGCTGAAACCGATAAAATGATAAGATATCAGCTTGAGATGGGCGGCAAAAACCCTCTAGTCGTGATGGCTGACGCTAATTTAGAAAAAGCAGCCAAGATGGCTGTGATAGGCGGCTTTGGTTTAACTGGCCAAGCTTGCACCTCAAGCAGCAGGATAATTGTAGAGGAAGATGTATACTCAAAGTTCTTGGATGCATTCGTGAATGAAACCTCAAAATTTAAGGTTGGTAACCCTCTGAAACATGAAGACATCAATATGGGACCTGTTATAAATGAAGAACAGCTCGAAAAAGATCTGTACTATATTAGACTGGGAGAAGAGGAAGGTGCCAAACTGTTATATGGAGGGAGAAGGCTGGAGGATGGAGAATATGAAGATGGATACTACATTCAACCAACAATTTATACTGACGTTACAAAAGATATGAGAATTGCAAAAGAAGAGATCTTCGGTCCCGTTGTCAGCGTTATGAAGTTCAAGGGAATTGAAGAAGCCATTGAAATGGCCAATTCGATAGATTACGGACTGTGCGCCAGTGTTTGTACAGATAACTTAAACACCGCCCATGAATTTATCAACAAAATAGAAGCAGGGTTGATTAAGGTAAACCAGCCTACGATAGGCTTGGAGCTCCACGTTCCTTTTGGAGGCTATAAGAAGTCTAGCTCATCCACATTCAAGGAACAAGGCGAAACAGCTTTGGATATATTCACAAAGATAAAAACCGTCTACCTCTCTCCGCGATTACCTCCATAACATATATGATTACCGGGATTACCAGAACCATAGCCGGCTGCAACTTGTACATTCAATCCCAGAACATCTTTGTTCTCAGATACTCCCTCTCAGCCTTCAGCAGTGCAATGTATAAACTGTCTTCAGTTCTATGCTGCCTCCTCAGAATCCGGGCAGCTGTAGCAGGACCGATACCTCGTCCGGCCATGATCAGGGCGGCTTTCTTCCCGTAGTTCTGAACTAGGCTTGCACTCTTCCACGCGGTCAGCCATAGATGTTTCTCAGTGAGAGACAGCTTCTGCCGCTTGAGCCTCTTTCCAACCGCCTTCTCGGTCTCACTGTCCCCCTTATACGTTACAGCTATCAGAGTTGAGCCACATTTAGGGCAACGTATCTTCTCGGGAAGGCTTCTGACTCTGCGTAAGCTCTTCCAGTCCCCTTTGAAGACGCAGATAAGCTTCAAAGTCTTGTCGTTAAGCCGCCCCCTTAGAAGCTTTATGACATCATCCCGCTCTTGCACAGGTCTCAGTAGGTCATGGGGCGCTATCTTGTCTAGGAGCGGCGCAGCTAGGGGGGAAGGCGTCTCCTTAAAGGAGATCACCTCGATCGCTATCTTTCCCGTCCGTATCCATCTGAGAACATTCATAGCAACCTCTATGTCTAGATTTTCAAGGCAGATCTCGCGGATGGTCTCCTTGTAGATGGGGGTTCCTCTCAAGGCTCGAAGTATGATGCGAATCTGTGCCGACCTATACTCAGCCTTTTTTGAGATCATGCCGAATCTTTTGGCATTATTCCAGAGCCTCCAACCGAAGAGTTCCGTACGATCGATAACAGCATCTATAACCTTTGGTACATCCTCCGGTGTGAGGGAGGTAAGCTCTTGCTTTACTAGATGAGGGTCTACAGCATAGGGTGTTATGAGAGCTATTCGATAGGGGTCGGATTGAACAGCCACCTCCACGCCAATTTTGGCTGTGAGGATAGAACCTAGAATCCTGCTGAGGGTTTGGTTGACCTTGTCTCCGAAGCAGCCAGGAATTATTATGTAGTTTTCGAAGGCTTCCACAACCATGCGCCGGTCGTGAGGCAACGGGTAAGAACCAAGCTGTTTCTTAATTATGCTTACAACCTTGGCTTTAGACGTAGCATCCATCGGGTAGCCTGTCAGAGCGCTAGCCGGGTCGCTGCCCTCAACCAGTTGCTCCTCAATCCTTCCCCTTAGACCCCCGACCTCGTAGGCAACCTCAAAGGGCACAGGGAGAACCTCCCCCTCCCAAGCGGGTATTGCCGCAGGGGTAGGACTGATGCTTTCAACCTCAACGACCCGCCGTTCCTCATCGACATTCAGGATCTGCCAGACTGAGCCGTGTAGTATAAACTGGCTTCCAGATTTACCTCGCCTAGCCACAAACCCCTGATCTAAAACCCCGATCTTCCTTCGGGCTGCATAGTCGAAGACAAGGTATTGTTGGATGTCCGGTATCATGGAGAGGTTCTCAAAATAGTATTGATAGGTGAGTGGTGAGTTGACCACGAACACATCATTATAGGAACGTAGCTTATGCTCCCCCCTTATCTGTTCTAAGGTCTCGGCGAAATCTTCAGCCGTGAGGGCGGCATAGGGGTGAGCCCTAGTTACAGTGGAATAAGCTTCCTCCAAGGTTATAGAGCCTCTGTCTAGAGCAAGCCCCACCGTTTGATGTGCCAAGGCATCGAGGGCTCCGCTGTGAATATCAGGCATCTCCAACTCCCCCGCTAGAGCCCTCCGAAGTATGACCGCAGACTCTAGTATGTCATCAGGCCAAGCAGCTATGATGCAACCTCTCGGCCTCCCTCCTACAGCGTGACCACTTCGCCCGATACGTTGAACTATCCGAGTGACCTGCTTAGGGGACTGGTACTGAATGATAAAATCTATGGCCCCTATATCTATACCCAGCTCCAGCGATGAGGTGCATATAACCACTTTCAGTCTGCCAGACTTCATCTGCCCCTCGGTCTCTATTCTGACCTCCTTGGAAAGGGAGCCGTGGTGAACTCCGATGGGGAGTTGGGGGGCAGTTGCCCTAAGCTTCGAAGCCAGTGATTCTGCATGTTCACGGGTGTTAGTGAAGACAAGGATCGATTTGTACTGAGACGCTAACTCTACGACGCGTCTGACCCTGCTGGCTGTTCCAGCGGGAATCATAAGCCGCTTCGCCAGCGTTGGGCTCTCAACAACTACAGACATCTCCCTGTAGAACTCTGACCGTAAAACCTTAACCCTTCTACCCTTTCCTGCAAGGAATGCTCCTACAGCAGCAGGGTCACCGATGGTGGCTGATAGGCCAATCCTTTGAAAACCCCTCCCCGTCAGCGCGCCGAGCCTCTCCAATGCAAGGGATAGTTGAACTCCTCTCTTATCCGACGCCATCTCATGGATCTCATCTACTACAACCCACCTAACACCTTGGAGGTGTCTACGCATCTTCCGGCCGACCAAGATTGCTTGAAGAGTCTCAGGAGTAGTTATGAGCATATTAGGGGGCGATTCAGCCTGCAACCTCCTTGCCTTCTGAGGAGTGTCACCGTGCCGAACCTCAATCCTTACTCCAAGCCGTTCACCGATCTTGTCGAGCCTCCGAAATATATCTCGGTTCAATGAACGAAGCGGGGTCACATAAATAGCTGAGATCCCTTGAACCTTCTCTTGCCCCCTCAACCTCAGAAATAGCTCCAGAATTGGTAGGAGAGCAGCCTCAGTCTTTCCCATCCCCGTGGGGGCTATCAGCAGAGCGTTCTCACCCTTCAAGATGTGGGGGATGGCCATCTTCTGGATCTCTGTTGGCGCCTCCATTCCAAGGCGCCTCAGCTCAGCGGTTACCGGCTTGGAGAAGTTTCTAAAGACCTCTTTCACTCTTCTGCCACCTCACAGTCTCCAAGAAAGTTGAGATACATCCAAGTCGGTCTTTCTGGCTTCGGCCCGCCGTGACCCTTTCCCACCCAACAGGCTTTATGGAGTTGAGCCGCCTCTATGTATATTATCTCTCCTTTGTCTCACTGCCGAAGAGGCGGAGAAACATTAGAACCAATATCACTATGGATAGCCCTAGGATGATGTACATAAGCGGCTCTAAGACTGGTCCCTGCGACATCTACAGATCCCTCACCTAATTTAGAAACAATATAAGGTTAAAAAGATTGAACCCTCGCCCCTCGATATGTTTATGAAATGAATAATCTTGTCACATCGCGTTAATCTTAAATTCTGCAAAAACATAGTCAAATCCTATTACCGATATGCCTACCAAAAGGAAGGTTCAGCGTTAAAATATGAGCACTTCTAAGGCTATTTTGACAACCGATAGAACTTTAGCAAGCAGCTACAATGATAACATGTTTTCAGGCTTCTTTACTGCTGCGCCATTCTGCA
>DAOVDL010000013.1 GCA_030669485.1 Candidatus Bathyarchaeota archaeon | reverse complement strand
ATGCCACTAACATACCCGCCACCCCTACATATCTTGGCATGCTGAAAACTGATAAAGACCACGTAACATGGGGTGAAGTTTCAGCGGAAACCCTCACCGAGCTTCTTCGAAGACGCGGTGAGACCGTTGGCGGCGAGAAGCTGACAGAGAAAGATCTTAAAGAGGGCGGATACAGCTCTCTCAAGAGGGTAGCTGAAGCGCTATATTCATCTAAGGTGAAGTTGAAGAACCTGCGTGGCGTGCGGCCAGTCTTCAGGTTGCATCCGCCTTCAGGGGGATTCCGACGCACCCTCAAACGTGGATTCTCCGAACGTGGCGAGCTTGGTTACAGAAGGGAGAAGATAAACGATTTATTAAAGAAGATGATGTAAGCCTGCAATGGGAAGGGTTTTTCGATGCCACATAGCTCTAGGAAAGTGAGGAAGCAGAGAGGTTCAAGAACCCACGGTTGGGGTCAAGTAGGTCAACATAGATGCCACCCGAGCGGCAGAGGCAAGTCCGGTGGGCTTAAACACAAATGGACCTACGTTGTGAAGTATCAACCCGACCGGTTTGGTAAGAAGGGCTTCAGACCCCGCCGCACAAGCCAGGGGGAACTTGAAACCTTGAACGTCTGGGAGCTTGATCTACTTGTTGACACACTGATCCAAGAGAATAAACTCAAGGCTGAAGGAGGCTTATATCCCGTAGACTTGGAGACATTGGGTTTCCAGAAGCTTCTCGGTGCAGGCAGACTTACGAAGCCCTTGGCGGTAAAAACTCAATTTTGCTCTGAGGTAGCCGCCAAGAAGATACAGGATTCAGGTGGGCAGTGACTAAAGCCAGAGACCTGAAGCGTGAAGAGGGCAACTTAAGAGATGCCTGGTAGAGGAATATCGATTCTAGCATCAGCGGCCAAGTTTCTACCGCGGGTAAAGAAGCCTCTACGCAAAGTTTCCTTTAAGGAGAAGATATTCTGGACTGGTCTCATTGTCATTATATATTTGGTTATGGCGGAGATACCGCTCTACGGTGTGGGCGGCCTCGGAGCCGACCCCTTCGCCATGATGCGGGTTATCTTCGCCTCCCGTCGTGGTACCCTAATGGAACTGGGCATAGGCCCCATAGTCACTGCAGGTCTAATCCTTCAGATGCTAGCCGGCTCTAAAATCATAAACATCGATTTCTCTAAGGCTGAGGATCGCTCAACTTTCACCGCAGCCAACAAGGTATTCGCAATAATAATGACGGCCTTTGAGGCAGGTGCCTTCCTCATAGGAGGAGTCTACGGTCCCCTAGACACGATGATATCCGTACTTGTCTTCATTCAGCTACTAGTGGCGGGCATACTGGTTATACTTCTCGATGAGCTCATCCAGAAGGGATGGGGTCTAGGAAGTGGCATAAGCCTCTTCATCGCTGCAGGGGTCTGCCAACAGATCTTCTGGAGCTGCTTTTCTCCCCTCCCAGCTGGCGATGGCTTCCTCTTGGGTGCCCTTCTGGCCTTCGGCCAGTCGATAGCCAGCGGTGAGATTGCAGCATCCCTTTTCCGAGGAGGCGGTCTTCCAGACTTGATTGGCTTCATATCTACCATAATAATATTCGTTGTTATAGTCTACTTGGAAGGGCTGAGGGTCGACATACCTGTCTCCCATGCAAAGTTCCGAGGTTACAGAGGAACCTACCCAGTTAAGTTCTTCTACGTCTCTAACATACCGGTAATCCTTGCCGCCGCCCTCTTCGCCGATGTCTACTTTGCAGCAACCATCCTCTCAACGAGGATGCCAGGCAGCTTCCTGTCCAACATTGTGGGCACCTTCGACATCAACGGTCAACCAATGGGCGGGCTGGCTTACTATCTCACCGCGCCTAGAAGCATCCCCTTGGTAACAGCAGACCCTGTGAGGGCAGCGGTCTACGCTTTAATCATGATAGCGGTCTGCATAGTGTTCTCTATAACATGGGTCGAGGTTGGGGGCTTGGGATCTAAGAAGGTGGCGAAGCAGCTAATGAGTTCAGGGATGCAGATCCCCGGTTTCAGGCGGGCTGAGCGGCCGATAAGGGAGGTACTTGACCGTTACATCCCTATTGTAACTGTTCTCGGCGGAGCCACGGTCGGGTTGATCGCCGCGGTGGCGGACTTCGTCAATGTCTTCGGGTCAGGGATAGGCATTCTGCTAACCACCGGCATCATATGGCAATACTATCAACTGCTGGCTAAAGAACGCATCGAGGAGATGTACCCTGGTCTCAGCAAGCTTATAGGCAGAACGTAGCCTAAATATAGAGGTAAAGGTAAAAAAAGGGCGGTTTAAATATCTACGGACGGGAGTCTTCAGCAAAGGTTGAACATGTTGGTGGTGTAAAGGAATGCTTGATTTACTGTTGACGATGCCTTACTCGACGATATTCATAATTCTTGTTTCTCTCTGTGTAGCTTTTATCTCATCCTTCTTGAACAGCAGGGTTGTGGATCGGGTGAAAATGAAGGAGATCCAAGGCCAAATGAAGGAGCTGAGGAAGAAGATGGGGGCGGCTAGGAAGAGGGGAGACAGGCGTACCTTAGCCAAGCTTCAGAGGAAGCAGATGGCGATAATGAAAGACCAGCAGAAGGTTATGGGCGGGCAGTTTAAGACAATGATAATTACCATGGGGCCCTTCCTCGCAATCTTCTATACCCTAAACTGGCTCTTCGGAGGGGCGGCGGTAGCCTATTCACCAATACCTATCCCCTACGGATCCGTTCCTAGCGATCAGACGCAACTTACCTTTTGGGGTTGGTATATGGTCTCAATGTTAGCGGTAGGTACACCGTTTAACCGCATCTTCAAGATCTACGGCTAAACGGATGGGAATTAACCGGGTTTTCTACAGAGGAACTTGATATGTTTAAAGCAGAAAACTGTGTTAATCTTCATCTTCTTTGGAGTTAGAGGTGAGTTAATATGCGTGGTCGTAGGCCAGAAAACCTTGTCGTCACGGTTGGTGGTCTTCATGGGACTGGAAAAAGCACTTACGCCAAAGCTTTAGAGAGGATCTACAGGCTTCGACATATCTCTGCGGGTGAACTATTTCGGCAGATAGCTAAAGAGCGTGGCATTACTCTTAGAGATCTGACCTACTTGACCAAAGGTGACAGGGCTGTTGACGAGGTTGTAGATGGGAGGATCAAGGATGCTGCAGAGAAGGGTTCTGTTGTCATCGATGGTCTCCTAGCTGCATTTATGGCCTCTGACCAAGCTAATGTTAAGATATTTCTAGTAGCCCCTGATGAGGCTCGCTTCAGACGGATCGCACATAGGGATAAGATCTCCTTTGAGGAATCACGGCGGTTGACATTGGAGCGTGAGAGGGTTGAACGGGAACGATACATGAAGTACTACAACTTGAACATAGGCGACCTCTCTGTCTACGACATCGTTTTAAATAGCGGATTGCTATCACTCAAATCAAACATCAATGTACTCGCGAAGGTCATAGACGAGTATATAAAATGTAAGATGTAAGGAGGTTGAAGAAACGTCTCTCTCAGATATTGGAAGAATATGCGTGAAAAAGTCGGGAAGAGAAGCAGGAAAGCGTTGTGTCATAGTTGACATACTGGATAAAAACTTTGTAGTTGTAACAGGGCCAAAAGATGTAACAACTGTCAAGAAAAGGAGAGCCAACGTAGACCACCTAGATCCCACTGATTTGAAGGTAGAGATAGGCCGAGGGGCCTCTGACGATGAGGTTAAAGAAGCCTTGAAGAAGCTTGATGCAGTGCAAGCTACACCGCCTCCCGTCTCGACTCCTAAAGCAGAAGCAAAGAAGGTTGTAGCGAAGCCCAAGCCCAAGGCTAAGGCTAAAGCCAAGAAGACTAAAGCTGAGAAGCCTGAGAAGAAGAAAGCTAAAGGCGAGGCAGCCTCGAAATGAAAGAGCCAACTGCCCCATGGATGGTTGAGAGGGAAACTCTAACTCGAAGCGAGGCTGAGACTGACCCCAAGTACGGTTGCAAACCCGACAGCCGACCTCTCACCGAGCATATCCGATACGGCTTCGTCAACATCGATAAGCCAGCAGGCCCATCCAGCCATGAGGTCACTGCGTGGGTGAAGAAGATATTGCGGGTCAGCCATGCTGGTCACGCAGGAACCCTTGAGGTCCATGAGACCGGGGAGATCCAGGCGTGACTGGTGTCCTACCTGTAGCTCTTCAAGAGTCAACAAAAACCCTGCAAGCAACGCTTACTGGTGGAAAAGAGTACATCTGTGTTATGAAGCTTCATGGAGACGTCGAATACGAGAAGGTAATAAGGGTCTTCAAAGAGTTCGTCGGTGAGATATATCAAAGGCCACCCCTAAGGTCTTCAGTTAAACGTCAAGTTCGAATTCGAACCATATATTACAACCATGTTCTCCAAATCAAGGATCGTAACATGCTCTTCAAGATGGGCTGTCAGGCTGGAACCTACGTGAGAAAGATCGCTCATGACATAGGTGAGGTTCTAGGATGTGGAGCTCATGTTGTGGAGTTTAGAAGGACAAGATCTGGCTTCTACACCGAGGATAACTGTCTGGTCACGCTTCATGACCTCTCAGATGCGCAAGCATACTGGAAGGAGAGGGATGATGAGCGGCCTCTGAGATCCTCTATACTTCCCGTGGAAACAGCTGTAGCTCTCCTACCCAAAGTTTGGGTTAAGGACTCGGCTGTAGATGCCATCTGCCATGGAGCCCACTTGGCGGTGCCAGGTGTCTCAAAACTTCATTCGGGGATAAATGAGGGGGATCTCCTAGCTGTGATGACTCTTAAAGATGAGCTTGTAGCCCTTGGAGAAGCTCAGATCTCTGGGGAGAAGATGCTTGAGGAAGATCATGGGCTAGTTGCTAGGACAGTGAGGGTTATAATGGCTACGAACACCTACCCTAAAGGTTGGTGAGTGGCGCAGGGAAAACTAAATCTAAGTAGACCTCTCTAAACTCTAATTGTGGGTTCTAGAGCCGGAGTCGCCTAGTGGTATGGCGCAGTTCGCTTGATGGGAGCGCAAGCCTGGAGTCGAGAAGACCAATAGCCTGTGAGCCCTTGGGCTCGCGTGGGTTCGAGTCCCACCTCCGGCGCCATCAAATTCTGTTATTGAAAATTATTTCGCCGTTACTCTGTGTTCTTCATATAGTTTACTTTCGTAATACCCCTCAGCTGTATTTAGCGCTCCAACTGGGTTATGGCATAGAGGTCTGTCTTTAGCAACTAGCACTGTTACTAAAGCCTTTGAATACTTCATGAATAATGAATCGTGGCCCACGCATAACCCGACAACCACGTTCAACTCCGTTTCTTCTCTGTTTAATATCTTGGCTTGCCCTATCGGGTTACACATGGCTTCAAACTTTTCTGGATGTATCTTTTCCTCACGCTTCAATCCCAACTCCTCCTTGACAATCGCGCCAGCCTTGCAGAATGTAAACACTACCTCAAACCCGTTTGCTTTTAGGATATCCACTAGGATTTTTCCCTCTTTTTTCAATCCGATACAGCAGGCGATGCCAAGTTTTCTGAATTTCATTTTTCGGGCGAACTCGATTGTCTCTTCAACTCTGGTCCACTTCATGTAACCTGTGGCCTCAACCCATGATGAAGCCAACGCAACCTTCCCAACATCCGGGTTCTTGTATTCTTCTCTTGCTTCATCTAAGGCATCTTTACATACGTTCATCGGGCAGAAATCTAGTTTAGAAGTTTTCTCAAGTTCCTGAGGGTTATAGCATGCGAATAGGGTACATTTATCACATCTAACTGTCATCGTTTTTTCATCTCTGTTAGTATCGCTCAGTTACGGTTAAAAGTAGTTTGGTGCCCAGGGCAGGGTTTGAACCTGCGATTGGGCCGGCTTCCTTAAGCCGTTAACCCGGTCTTCAGCTTCGCCTACCGCCCTATCGACGGGCAGGTACCGGGCGCTCTCCTTAGCCGCCCCATAGATGGGGTCAGGCTGAGCTACCTGGGCATCTCATCATTTAGACGCTGTGGGGACACATAAAATTTTCTGATTTCCTCAATTTATCCGAAGCCAACCCTAGCATAATGTATGAACCCCTTGGCTGCCTTTCCTGAGGCTCAAGGTAAGCCCTGTGTTGCGGTGACCCTTATTAGTTTAGGGTTTGTGAGGTCACTCCGTATCTTGCAGTCTCACTTTCAAACAGTTCAACTGGTTTGGTAGCTAGTTTCGGTGAGGGTGCATCCGTGAACGGTTCCAGTCCAATTTATTCCGTTGCACTCCGCTGTTATCTTGTAGGTCATATACTGAGGGGCTACGACATTCCACTCAATTGTAACTGTCCATTCGTTACCAGTGTACACATGGGTTTCATGTCCAACTAGGCCTTCAGGTGTTGCCCTGCCTCCACTCCAAGAGATGTTGTAGGGAATTAGCGGATCTGCATCGGGGTGACTGCTCTTTATGTAAAGCATTGCTTCATCTCGAACCTTCTCTGGCTCCAAGATTATTGTTATACTCTTAGGCGGTTCTGCCGCTTGAGTAGAGTCGTAGTTTATCTCAGAGGTCAAGCCGTGGCTTATGGTTCCCTTCCAAGTTATCCCCTCATATTCTGCTGTTAACTCATAGACCATGTTTTCCGGTGCTACGACGTTATATTCGATCGTGACCTTCCACCCGTCTCCTTCATAGACATAGGTTTCATGTCCGACCAACCCTTCGGGGGTGGTTCTGCCTCCGCTCCAAGATATATGCGCCGATATGTTTTCCGCTGCATCGGCATGGTGTTCCTTCACATAGTATATAGCGGAGTCGCAGAGGTACAACATCATTTTTTCAGTTCCCGTTGATGCTTCTGAGGTTTTTCCCGCTTCTGCTTGGTAGAAGGCGGATCCGTAGCCTACAACGATTCCCACAATTAAACCTATAGCCAACAGAATAACTCCAGTTTTCCTCATAGACATCTCAGTTCACATACTTGAATTATATGTGGTCTGCGAGGGTAATTATGCTTATGCCCAGCAACAGGCTGTGCTACACTTAGAAAACCAAAATCGGTAGGCAGCCACGGCTTTACTGTGCACAGATCCACAATGACACAACTCCTAGAGGAGGAACTTAGACGCTGTTGTTGAAACTTTTTAAGATAAACGCCCTTCTGAAGTACTAGGAGGCGCTCTTGAAGGTGACTCTCCCAAGGCTTAGGACAGTGAAGCCGGAGATACGGGTTCTCGGAATTGATGGACCGAAATATGCCTCTAAGAAGGGGGTTCGCATCTTCGGCGTGGTCTTCCGAGGGCACATGTGGTTTGACGGCGTAATGTATACATCGGTACAGACCGACGGACTTGATGCAACCCAGAAGATATGCAGGATGGTTCGACGTTCAAGCCACTACGGTCAGATACGCATTCTCATGCTTCACGGCCTCGCATTCGCAGGCTGGAACCTAGTTGATATACCCCTCCTCTCCAAGAGGGTGAAGAAGCCGGTTATAGTTTTCTCGGAGCAGCCTCAAACCAAACGCAGAATCACACCTACGATTCGCGGTCTCCCTCACATGGAGGATAGGTTGAGTGCATTAGAGCGGGCTGGGGAACCTATATTCTTCAAGCTAGCTGAGGGCTGTAAACCTGCCTACATCCACCTGGCAGGGATCAGTCGCCAAGATGCAGAGACGGTTCTGAGGCTTACAACTAGGGGGGGTTGTATGCCGGAGCCCTTGAGGGTTGCGCATCTCATATCCTCCGCATTTGAGGCGCTGCCGGGGAAGGTTAGCCAAAACGTTTAAATTGAGGGCGCCAAGAATCGATTGGGACAGGGGGTAAAATTGCTGGATGGATTTCTGTCCGAAGTGTAGGATGCGGTTGGTCATAACGGTCAAGGCGGAGAAAGGTACGGTCGCCCTACGGTGCCCTAACTGTGGCTACGAGCCAAAGAAGAAGGCCAAGGCTCCCTTACCCGTACCCAAAATCACCAAGTCTTCCAAGGAGACTATAGTAATTATAGGAGAGAAAGAAGCCAAACTTAAAACCTTACCCACCGAGAAGGTTGAATGTCCCAAATGCGGAAACATAGGCGCCTACGTTTGGTTGGTTCAAACTCGAGGGGCAGATGAATCCTCAACTCAGTTCTTCAGATGCACCAAATGCGGCAGTACTTGGCGAGAATACTCATAAGCAGAGGCAACAAGCCCCGACCTGCACTAACCTAAACCGATAGTTTCTCCAACTGTTTGAGAACAAACCGCCTGATATCTACCGGCCTAGGAAGCTTTCTAACTATCTTACCTCTCCGAACCAACGGCTTCAACATAGCTTCAGTTCTGCTCCCGCATATCGGGCATTTTGGAGCCTTATCCTTGATGGGAAGCATGGTGTCCGCCAAGCAGCGGGGGCACCTCCAGACCTGTTTAGCCCCCCCGAACTTCCCTCGCTTCGCCACCGGCAATCCCTCCTTCTCCACAATGTCTAAGGCGAAGTCAATTGCCGGTGCAGTGCTGATGGAGGAGCCAACTCCGAAGCCGTCAACTCCAGCTGCGGAGAGTGGTTGAATGTCATCTTCACCGACACCGCCTGAGACCATGATCTTCACGTCCTTGTACCCCCTAAAATCCAGTTCCCATCGAATCTCACGTATAATTTCAACTAGGTTTCCCCTCCGAGACTTGGGGGTGTCCAAGCGAACCGCATAGAGCTTCTTTCCCAAGGTCTCCACAGCCTTGATAGCCTCTGTCTTCTCGTCGTAATATGTGTCTATCAAAGCTATGCGCGGCACACCCTTAGGCATAACCTCATCGAATGCCCTCCAAGCCTCAGACTGCTCTCCGAAGGCTATTATGAGGGAGTGTGGCATAGTGCCGCTGGGCTTCTTACCTATAGCCCTTGCCCCTGTAAGACATGAGACCTCGTCGAAACCCCCTATGTAAGCAGCCCGATCTATCATCGGGGCGATAGCTGGATGTGCCCGCCGTACTCCAAAGGAGACCAAATGCTTATCCCTAGCCAGTTTCCTCACCCTCGCAGCCATAGTGGCTATGCCTGAAGCCTGACAGATGAGGCCCAGTAGAGGGGTCTCTAAAAGGCAGAAATCGCCGTAAGCTCCCTCTATGACAATTACAGGGGTCAAGAAACCATATTGATCCTTAGGGCGTAGTACACTGCCCTCGGGGAAGCTGTAGACATCTACTGGGTAGCCTTCAAAGAGTCTGGCAACCTCCTCAACACCGCAGAGGATGCCCCAAGGCCAGTTTCTCGGTAGACTGGTGGTGGTGACATCGGCTCTAACATGGATTTTATCCATCCCCCTAGCCTTCAGAACCTCCAGTGTTCTGGCAAAGTAGATGTCCGTCGTTTCCCCTCGCTTTATCTCCTTCTCAGAGGAAATGTGGAAGCTCCCCAAATCTTCACCCCAATCTAACCAGTTTAAAAAGCGCTGTCTCCCCCTTAAACATAACTCTTTGAAGAATTATGGAGGAAAGCATTTAACCTCCCTAGGCAATCTATTAGTGCGGTGATATGCATCCGATGTTCAAGATTGTTAT
>DAOVDL010000155.1 GCA_030669485.1 Candidatus Bathyarchaeota archaeon | reverse complement strand
ACAAAGTTCCCTTTCGACTTATGCATCTCTTCACCCTCAACCCGCATGAAACCGTTAACACCTATGACCCGAGGCCAATGCTCAGGAGGGAATAGCGCGGCGTGATGAAAAATATAAAATGTCAAATGATTAGAAACGAGATCTTTCCCAGAGTTCCTTAGATCTACAGGGTACCAATACAGAAACTCTTTGCGCATAGACTCAAGAGCTTCAAGGCTGAGACCCGAACTGGTTGCAACTTTCGAGGCTTCTCCCTTCCCGTAGAAGACGTAGTCGAAGAAATCGTCGGTCAACTGCTCGGCTTTCAGCTTCCGCTTAACTATTTGCCTATTCAAAGTGTAGAACGCGGGGTAAATAGTCGAGTCACTAAGGGTTTCAACTATCCAACCAGGAGCCCCCGGTAATGGAGTTCCAAGTCCAGATTTTCGGGCACAAGCCCAATCGTGAAGCCAATCAATGGTAGTGAAGAATGAATTTTTCGCCTCTGGCGGATAGACTTCCATAGCCTCCAAGAGCGACTGAGCCTTGGCTTTCCATTCCTGGTCTGAGTACCGGAGGAACCACTGATCTTGAAGTATCTTTACAGAGCATTTTGTAGTACAGCGGCAGACCACAGGCTGAGGCAGATCGTACATTGTATCTACTATGCCTCGCCTCTTGAAGTCTTCCACGAGTTCCTGCTTTACAGAAGCCACAGACTTTCCAGCGTATTTACCTGTATTCTCTTTCAGGATGCCGCCGTGGAACTCCTTTTTGTAAAGGGTCTTAGTTGCGTCCTCCAGTTTGGGATCATTCTGGCTGGTGATCTTCATTTGCTCTGTGAGCTCAACAGCGGGGAACTCCCCAAAACCATCGATGCTGATTAGAGATATGGGTTTAATAGCGCCTACCTCAATCGGGCTTAAGTTAAACTCCTTCAGGAGCTTCGGGTTCTCCTGAAGATCCTTTAATGCTATCCAGTCGTAGGGTGCGTGAGCTGGGACGCTGTAGACAACACCTGAGGCATTGTCAGGGTCAACGAACCAGCCTGGAAGGATAGGTATCTCCCTTCCCCCAACAGGTTCTTTACACATCTTCCCAAGAAGTTTCTCACCCTTAAACTCCCTCAGAACCTGAACTTTCCTAAGCTGGTCCTTAAGCTTTCCCGCAGCTGTTTTACTTACAATCCAATGTTCACCGTCAACCTCTGCTTCAACATAGGTTGCCTGAGGGTTTAACCAAAGGTTCGTTACGCCGAAGACGGTTTCGGGTCGAAAGGTGGCTGCTGGCAGATACATTTCATCCAATTTGTACTTTATAACAACATATTCCTCTGGGGAGACCCCACTCCCTTCAAGTCTATCCGCCTCGCCTGTAGGGCTTTCACATTTAGGGCACCACACGACAGGATGAGTTCCTTTCCCAACGTAGTTTCCGTCTTTAAGTCGATGGTACTGCCACTCCACGAAGCGGCTGAACATCGGGTTTAACGATGTCGTATGAAATTCTCTAGACCAGTCAACTGAGAGACCAAGCCTCTTCACCGCCACCCTATTATGATTGGTATAGTACCTGGCCATATACGCCGGCTCAACGAACTTCTCAAGTTCCTCTTCAGGAACTCCATCTATGACCCTTAAGGCATAGATGAATTTCTCATCTCCCTGTTTGATGCGCTCCGCTGCTCCGTTAACCGTCTCCCCAGTCCAGTGCCAAGCCCAAGGGAAGAGAACATTGAAGCCGCACATACGTTTATACCGTGCACAGGCATCTGTCCTTGAACTCGTGTAGCCATGCCCTACATGGAGAGGGCCACTCATATAGGGGAAAGGAAAGGTGATGAAGAATTTTGGTTTTCCCTCCTTGGGTTCTGCCTCGAAGAGTTTTGCCTCAGCCCAGCGTCGTTGCCACTTGTCCTCTATAACCTTCCATTCTTCGTTTGGCATCTTAACTAGCTCCCAGCTGGTCTCTTAGAGACTTCTCCACTGCTTCTAGGGCTTTCTCAGCCAGTTTGGGGTGTACGCTTCCACCTTGACCGAAGTTTGGTTTACCGCCTCCCCTGCCCCCAGCAGCCTCGGCAACCGTAGAGGCAAGCCTGCCTGCATTTACTCCCCCCACAACAGCCTCAGCTCCCGCCATGACTACAATTTTGGCTGCTTTTTCATCAACAATTGTGAAGACTGTGACCAACTTTGGCTCCACTTTAACCAGCTCACTTGCAGTTTGTATCACAGCATCCGTATTCATCTCGTCGGTAATTCTGCTAAGAAGCTTCAGATCGCCGACTGGTCTAGCATCCTTAAGTAAGTTGGGTGTTTCCTGTTTAGCGAGCTTTTCCCTCAGCTTGGCGATCTCACTTCTACCCCTTTTAGCCAGCGTTACCATAGCCTCTGCGTTTTGTTCAACCTTCTCAGTTGGGCAACCCAGAAGCTTAGCCACGGATCTGAGCCGCCGCTCTGATTCCTGAACCTGTTGGAGGGCTGGTATACCTGCGGCGAAGATGAACCTCTCAACGCCATCCTGAATATGCTCAGCCCTGATGATCTTGATGAATCCAACCTCACCTGTACTCCCGCAGTGGGCCCCACCACAGGCTTCGACATCCAAGTCGCCAACCTTCACAATCCTTATCTCCTTACCCGGCACGACTCCCCCCTGATAAATGCTGAAGCCATACAGCGCTTCAGCTTCCTCTCTAGGAAGCCACTCTGTGGTGACAGGAAGATTACCCATCACCGTCCTGTTAGCCAACTGCTCTATGGTAGCCACTTGGCTATCTGTAAGCTTCAGGTAATGTGCTACATCGAGTCGTGCCCTGTCCACGTCTTTAAGGGCTCCTGACTGCCATGCATGTTCACCTAGGATTTTATGAACTGCGCCGATTAGAATATGAGTGGCGGTGTGATGCCTCATCAAGCTGAGGCGT
>DAOVDL010000138.1 GCA_030669485.1 Candidatus Bathyarchaeota archaeon | reverse complement strand
ACCTCAGGAACCTAGACCCAAAACAGATTCCAAGAATCATCGAAGCAGTTGAAGGGTTGACTGAGAACCCCCATCCCCCTCAACATAGGAAAATCTGGGGTGCCGAAAAACTTTACAGAATAAGGATCGGAGACTACAGGGTTATCTACAGCATAGAAACTGAAGAAAGAAACGTAACCATCTACCATATCCGCCACAGACGAAGAGCATACAAGTGAAACACCCTCAACTTTCACAGAAGTGCCCCCTCCCATCTTCAAACTTAGGGCCCTCTCTCCAAACCTCAGAACCTCATGACCCTCCTCCCCGCAGACCGAGCCGCAGATCTGGGTGTATACGTTCTCACCCTCTCAGCCCTCCGAACTCTCACCCTCCTCGACATACCGCTCCTAACCAAAATCATCCCCAGAGGCAGAAACCTCTACAACCGAACCGCCCACACAGTGAGGAGCCACCCAACCCTAACCGCCCTAGCCCAAAAGCTGTTAACCAGCTGAATGTGCCTCAGAAAACCTGTTAAGTAGCTTTTACCAAATCTTTATATTTATGGTAACCATTCTGTTAAATGGTGATTTTTTTGGAAGTGGAAGTTAAAGAGATTGATAAGCAGGGCAGAATTGTGATACCTAAAGGCTGGAGAGAGAAATACCTGAAGAAGGGGAAGGCAATTATAACGATGAGGGGGGAGAAAGTGGAAATAAAACCCTTAAAGATGGCTGATTTAACCGAATTCTTCGATAAAGTAGAGGTTGAAACCAAATCAGACCTGACAGACTGGCATACCCTCCGAAAAGAACTCAGGAGAACCTAGCATGACTACCCCACCATTCGTAGATACAAACATATTCGTCTACGCATACATAAAGCCCAGAAGAAAACTGAAGCCCCATGAAGCATCTATCAAAGATTCCGCAAAGAAAACCCTATCCAGAATCAATGAAGGAGAAAACGTATCAACCACCGTCGTACATTTCAGCGAACTCTGCAACATCCTCGAAGACAACCTCCCCCTAAGAGAAGCATCAACCATAGAGGAGGCGATCCTCTTCAAAGAAAATATAACAATCCACCCCGTTAACCGTGAAGATTACCTCAAAGCACTACATGTCGCCCGTGAGAAGGACACAGGGATAAACGACGCCATCGCCTACACAACCATGGAGAAGTTGGGGGTAAACAAAATCTACTCCTTCGACAAAGACTTCGACAAATTCAACGACATAAAAAGAATTACCTCCTGACTGGAAAGCCAACCAACTATCCACGACACCGTTAGCTGAGCCCCATCCTACCCTGAAAAACGTGAAGAGCCACCCACCCTAGCCCGAAAGCTGCTTACGAAGTGAATCTTCCCTACCCTAGAACTGGAGTCGCATGAATGTGGAATTCTACAGGGGTTTCTCCTTCCAATCGCTGTAACTACATGTTAATTACTGTCCCCGCATAACAGTTGTATTGGTGAGGATCATTGGCCTTGAAGCTCAAGGATGTGGTCACAGACATCATCAAGGAGAAGGATGGAAGTTTTGCAGTGGCCTGCTCTGCGTTGGGAGTATACAGCGTAGGAAGAACCTTGGAGGCGGCTAAAACAAACTTCGAGGAAGCTCTAACCCTCCACCTATCAGTGCTGAAAGAGAGGGCTTTGAAGGAAATGAAAGTACACGCATAACCTTTCCGAGAGGAAGCCGTTGCCTAAACTGAAGCCGATACATGGCTCCAAGCTGATCAAGATCCTCTGCAACCAGTTTGGCTTTTCAAAGGTCAGACAGAAAGGAAGCCACGTCACCCTCCAACGCGGCAACACCTACATAACCGTTCCAGTGAAAGAGATCCAGGTAGGGCTTTTAAACAGAATCCTGAAAGACTGTGAAATAGCCAGAGAAGAATTTCTCAGATACGCATGAGTTTTAGAGGCAAATGAGAACCGGAGGAACATACTCTCCCCGGAGGCACAAACCTCTACAGCCGAACCGCCCAGACCATGAAGAGCCACCCAACCCTAACCACCCTAACCCGAAAGCTGCTAACCGAATGAAACAGTCGCTTAGGTAACATTTTGGAGCCAGTTGAAGAGGGAGGCATGGGAGGAGGCTATTCAACCCGGATGCTGATCCTTTCCGCTTTGCCAGAGTAAACTTCTTAAGTCAGCTAAAAGCATTCCATTCAGGTGAAAGCATTGAGTCTGACAGCTGAAGTCAAACTCGGAAAGAAATACACAATATACCTTCCCAAGACCATAGTCCAAGCCACCGGCATAAAGGAGGGCGACAGGATGCTGTTAAAGGCTGAAGGACAAACCCTCACCGTGGAAATACTCAGAAACCCCCTAGAGCTGGCGGTGAAGGGAAAGAAATTCACCTCCATAACCCCCCAACAGATCGAGAGGATAAGCAGAGAGGAGCAGCTCAAACACATTGAAGGTTCTACTTGACACCCCCTTCCTACTCCCCACCCTAGGAATAGATGTCGGAGACAAGGTGACCAAAACCCTTGAAAAACTTGAAGAAACCCACAGCGAGATACATTACTCCCAATTCAGCATCCTAGAAAGCCTCTGGGTAACCATAAAGCTGACTGGAAAGATGGAAACTCCACCCGAAGCAGTCAGAACAGGGCTCAGAAGCATCATTGAAAGTGGAGCATACAAGCAAGTCAAAGAAGACTCAGAGGTCTTCATCGAAGCACTGCAACTATACCTAAAAGGTCACAGAGACCTAATCGACAACATCCTCTACGCCAACTCCCTGCACCACAACATGAAGTTGCTTACGCTGGACAATGAACTGAAAAGCTTCATAGAAAACAAAAAACTGAAGAACACAATAATAACAGCTGACGATATCTTGCGCTAACCGCCCTAACATAGAAACTGTTAACCCGATAAGCTTCCTTCGAGCTCCGCCAAACTATTTAGGCTGAGATGAGGCATCCAAAGCCTTATGCCAATTTGGCTTCAAGCTACCTCTACCTCGCCGAGGAATCAATCTTAAGGACGTTGCCTACCTGCATACTTGACCTTGCGTTCTCCACGGCGTCCAAGCTGGAAGGCAGCTACAGCTACCACAACGATAAGCACGGCGAGGATTGCGTAGGTGATCAGTATCTGAGTTTTCAGGGCATCAATATCAGAGGAGAGTGAAGTGACTTCGCCGCGTAGAGCGTTCACATCGCCACTTAAACCCTCCAGCACATTAACTTCAGCTCTCAAAGATGACAATTGGTTTCTCAGAGAATCGATCTTACTGTTCAGATACTCC
>DAOVDL010000110.1 GCA_030669485.1 Candidatus Bathyarchaeota archaeon | reverse complement strand
ATTATTCCCTCTTCAAGTGCGTGCTGTAGCTCCTCAGCCCTTGCCGGGGCTTCTTTTTTAGTTCTCCGATAGAGAATATAAACCTCCTTGGCACCAAGTCTTAACGCACATCTAGCAGCATCCATCGCTACATTTCCTGCTCCAATAACCCCGACTTTATCTCCAACTACTATGGGAGTGTCGTATTCCGGGAACTTGTAGCTCTTCATCAGATTTACCCGTATGAGGAATTCATTCGCCGAATAGACCCCCATGAGTTTTTCACCTTCGATGTCCAAAAATCGTGGGGCACCCGCTCCGGTTCCAAGGAAGATTGCATCGAACTCTTTGCGTAACTCGCTGAATGATATATTCTGCCCGACGATACTGTTAAGGCGGATATCAACGCCGATTTTCTGAAGATATAACAATTCATAGTCTACAACATCTTTAGGCAGACGAAATGCAGGTATACCATACTGCAATACGCCACCAGCTATGTGTAGTGCCTCAAACAATATTACCCGGTAGCCGAGTTTCCGAAGATCAACAGCACAACTAATACCCGCAGGTCCAGAGCCAACTACCGCAACCCTCTCCTGTCTATCTTTTATGTGAAATTCTTCACCAACTCCGTTTTTCATAGCCCAATCTGCGACGAATGCTCCCAGCTTTCCGATGTTTATCGGGTCGCCGATCTTCCCCATGGTGCAAGCCTCCTCACATTGGTTTTCCTGTGGGCATACTCGACCGGCAATTGCGGGGATTGGGTTATCTTTCTTGGCTATAAAGAAGGCCTCTTTGAAATTTCCTTCGGAAATTTCCTTGATAATCGCCTTAATTCTCATGTTGACTGGGCAGTTCTTTTCACAGGCAGGGTTTTCACATTGGATGCAACGCTGCGCTTCCGCGACTGCTTCTTCTTCATTGTAGCCGAGGGGAACAGAGTTGAAATTTTTTATTCGCTCTTCAGCATGTTGCTCTCTCATCGGAACCCGATTTTTATTCACCTTTGCCATCATTCAACGCCTCTTATTGTAATATGTCATGGCTTCTGCTTCTTTCTCCTTGAACATGTTCAGTCTACGTATTATGTCCTCGAAGTTTAGTTTGTGGGCGTCGAACATGGGGCCATCGATGCATGTGAGCTTCATCTCCCCGTCGACGAAAACACGACAGGAGCCGCACATGCCGGTGGCGTCAACCATAACCTGTCGCACAGTAACGATTGTAGGCACGCCGTATGGCTTTGTAAGTTTCGCTAGGTCGCGTAGAGCCGGTATATCGCCTCCGGCAAATACTGTATCGACCTTGCCCTTGTCAAGAAGCCCTTTCAACACATCTCTATAATGACCCTTGATGCCGTATGACCCATCTAGAGTTGTAATGCAGTATTCATCGCAGGCATCCTTACTCAGCTCAGCGTCTGGATAGATCTGGTCTTTGGTGGGGAAGGTCTGCATGGAGATTACATGGTTTCCATCAATTTTCCTCAACGCCTCGCACATGGCATAATTCTCAGCATGCCCACAGACCATGTCTGAGCAGAAGACGACATTGCCGTACTTCTTAATCTCCGGCGGATTCCCCATAGGCCCTATGACCTGCTCAAGACAGTCGCCTACCTTGAATTTGTCGAGCTCAATCGATGTTTTGCCCAGCTTCTTGATGAACATTGTTATTTTACCGTCTTCAGCCTTCTGGATGGACATGGGAATTCTCTCGCCTCTGGGAACGGTGATCAGAACCGCAAAATTCCCGGGCTGAAACCTCTCGGCCACGTGAGGTGCCTCAACCGCAATTAAGTAATCATCGACATTGAGGTCTTCTTTACGTATGATTTTATGTTTCACC
This sequence comes from Candidatus Bathyarchaeota archaeon, assembly GCA_030669485.1. Next base: position 1,977 of record DAOVDL010000110.1, on the reverse strand, counting down.
ATTCTGGTTCTGTCTCTCCTTTTTGATTTGAAATGGTAAACTACGTCTAACGTCCATATTTACACGGTAGCTTTTTTCGTGATGTATCTATATTGTAGATATATATTACTTGCCCCCCAATGAGCCAGCGTAAGGTTACACTGAATAAATGTAATGTTTGCCTAGTGTATGGATAGAAATATTAAGTGTCATGTAGGCTTTATTTCCTAAATACCTCTCCTATAATACAAGTAAACAACTGGAGTGAATGGTGAACCTTTGAGTAAGGTAGAGATGTTCTTTAAGCATCTAGATGAGTTAAAGAACAGACTGATCCGTGTCTTCATCACAGTAGGCCTCATCGTTGCCTTAAGCTTCAGCCTCACCATCAAAAGTGCTGAAGTTGGAGGTTACGTTATATATTACCCGTTTCCGAACCCGTTCTATAATATTGCTGCTTTAGTCTTAGAGCAGCTGGAGAGGGACCTAGTTCCAAGTTATGTAGAAATTATAGTGACAACCCCTGCTGCAGCTTTAATCGCACTATTTTACATCTCAATCTTCATGGGAATAGTCTTTGGCATGCCAATGATCGTATATCAGCTTGGAAAGTTTGTCACTCCTGGTCTATATGCCCATGAGAAGAGAGCGATCCTAAAGATGATCACACCTGCCTGCATCCTTTTTGTAGGGGGGGTTCTCTTCTCCTACTACTATGTCGTCCCCTTCACCATAGATTTCCTCTACCGTTACGCCTTAGGGATAAACATACTCACCTTCATGACTATTGACAGCTTCATCTCCTTCGTCCTCATGTTCCTATTGGCATTCGGCCTTTGTTTCCAATTGCCGTTGGTAATGTATGCTTTAACCTCTATAGGAATCGTGGAGGCTGATTTCTGGAAGGATAACTTTCGCTACGCAGTCGTAGCTATATGTATTTTCGGCGCAGCTATAACTCCAGACGGCAGCGGCATCACGATGTGGTTGGTTGCAGGACCTATGATGGCACTGTATGGAGGAGGATATCTCTCAGCTAGGCGCATAAAGAAGAAAGGTTAATAAGGGGTTCATCCCTAAAATTGCAGTTAGGCTGGATGGATATGTTAGGTTCGCCAAGTTTCTTAGGGTTCATCCCCGGAATCGCGGGTAGCGAATGGATAATCTTGGTCGTCATCGTGGTGGTTCTTCTATTCGGGGCTAAGAAGCTGCCGGAGCTGGCTAAGAGCTTCGGAAGGGCAACAGGGGAATTCCAGAAGGGTAAGGTGGCCGCAGAGAAGGAGTTGAAGGAGATGGAGGGTGTTGCAGGAGATGTCAAGCAAACCGTCACGGTTACAACGCCTCCAACAGCTCAGACCACTCAGCCTACAGCACCCCCCGCCAAGGCTGCGGAGTCGGAGATAGACCGCCTCATAAGGGTTGCAAAGGAGCTCGGCATCAAGACTGAGGGGAAGACTGAGGCTGAGCTGAAGGAAGAAATAGCCAAGGCACTGACGCGTTAAGAGCCTTCAATGGTGACCCCGCAGCAGCTGGAATTCGGCTTAAAATGTAACCTAGCCTAGCTATTGAGGTGTATATGCAATGAGAAAGAGGGAAATTATTAAAAAGAAGTTAAGGAGGTTCAGAAAGAAAAAGAAAGCCTCTTCTATCAGAGCGGTGGGTGTAAAGGCACCTCAATTTCCATCGCCACCAAAGGGAAAAACCATGATACACATATTCAAGGAGAAAGAGTATAAAGGCGGCACTGCGGTGATAGAGCCGGTGGGAGGGTTCACTAACGTTCACATAACTGATAGTGAACAATTGAAAGATTTTTTGATCAGTCAATTAACGAAAGGTCACTATGTGAAGATAGATATAAGGAAAAGTCATACTGGAAAGAACTCATTAAAGGTTAAATTTCACCATCCATATGGGTCTGACCGTTAATTTAGCATTATGTAAGGTGTGGGTGGCTTTTGCCTGAGGCGGAGATAAGTATAGTGAATGTAGTTGCAT
>DAOVDL010000133.1 GCA_030669485.1 Candidatus Bathyarchaeota archaeon | reverse complement strand
TGCCTTGAACTTACAAGGTGGCTTATGTGGGTAGCTGGACCGCTATGGTAGCCCGGCATCTCGTTGCCTCCGAAGGCGAGGGCGAACTCGCTTCCACCATACTTTGATGAGGCGTAGTCAACTCCACGGCCTAATGCCTTGAAGAAGTCGTTAGGCTGCTCCACTATCAGCTTTACAGCTCTGATGTATGTGTCGTAGTCGCCCCACTTCAAAGTCAATCCAGCTGTCTCCTTCGTTGAGATCATACCCCTCTCCTGCATCTCTGTCGCCCACGCCAAGATCACCCCTGCACTCATCGCGTCTAGACCATGAATCTCCACCTCATCGAACAGTTTAAGCAACCCATCAATCTGGCTTACCTCAAGCATAGATCCCAGAGCGTAGATGAGTTCGTAGTCATAGGAGATCATCTTTGTCTTGTAGAAGTAAGGTTCATGTTCGTAGGGCTCCCTCAGGGATGCGATGTGAATGCAGCTCACGGGGCAGTGGGCACAGGCTACCCGCCGGCCGAGATGTGTCTTGGCAAAGGTCTCCCCCGAGATCTCATCAGCAAACTTGAAGTATGCCTTTTTAAGGTTCCTAGTCGGCAGGCATCTCTTCTCGTTAAGGGGGTTTATATTCATAGAGGTGCCCAGTTCATGGTACTTCTTCATCAGAGTAGACTTGGTGAGCAAATCGAAGACCTCATCGTAAGTCTCCCTGTAGAGCCGCGGCTTCTTGAATTTGAAGGCACTCCTACCCGACACGGTGACAGCCTTAAGATTCTTACTCCCGAAGACCGCGCCCAAGCCAAGTCTGCCGAAATGCCTGTAGGTCTCAGTGATGAGACCCGCCCAGGATACAAGCTTCTCCCCCGCTCGACCTATCCGCATAATGGTCCTAATCCCCGGATGGGGCTCCCTCTGACGGATAACTCTGCCCACAGTGTAGCTGCTTCCCATACCCCAGATAGCTGAGGCATCTCTGAGGTGAACCTCATCTCCATGGATAGCCAGGTAGACTGGCGTCTCACTTCTTCCCTTAATCACCAAGGCGCCATACCCAGCCATCCTTAACGCTATGGCACCTCGACCGCCTGCATGACTCTCACCCAAGTTACCGGTGTGAGGCGACTTGAACATAGCCACCATCTTTGAGGCTATCGGGAAGAGACCATTCAGCTGACCGACAGCGAAGATTATGGGGTTACCAGGGGCAAGGGGATCCACCCCCACCGGGCATTCCTTATGCAGAAGCTGTATCGCAACGCCCGCACCGCCTAGATACCTCTCAAAGAGGTCAGCCTGCTCCTCAACCCAGGACCTCCGCCTTGTAAGATCTACGTAAAGCACTCTAACTACAGGGTCGCCCTCTATCACTTTTCCTTCCCCCTCAACGGCTCCAGCTTTAACACACCGTATGGACAGTAATCAGCACAATATCCGCAGTAGACACAGATCGCAGGTTTGTTAACCTCCTCATCCCAAGAGACCGCCCCTAGGGGGCAAGCCTCAACACAGTTCTTACACCCTATACATCTACTCGGTATTAGGGTCACACCTCCAGGTTTCCTGAGGACAAGAGCATTAGTAGGGCAGACCTTCGCACATGGTGGGTCAGGGCAGGCTCGACAGACTGAGACTATGAAGCCTCTTTCGAACCCCCCAGCAGACCTTACCTGTATGGCAGACCTAGATATGCCAGCCTCACCGAACCTTCGCGTACACGCAAACATACATAATTGACAGCCAACGCAGAGGTCAACATCAACTACAGACAGCCTCTTAGCAACCATAACAAAACCTCAGTTAGATGACACAAACTACCGTTCTCTGGAAGTTAAACTAATATCTTTCTATGCCTTGAACTACCAGAATCTCCTTTTAAGCGCCTTTCGCTCAGCCTCAATGATACGCTCATAGAAGCTATCGTTAAGAACATCTCCTTCCAACAGAACCTCCTCCACATCCCCAAGTTTAAGACCATGCCCCACAAGGGCCACTACAGCGGGGTAGCCGTATTTGGAGACAAGTTCAGCTGACCTCAAAGCAGAGGTTCTGATCTTTCCCTCCCTCTCACTCAAGCCCTTTCCTTTCTTATCGGAGAGCCTTAAAACGTGCTCCTCCAGTTCCCTAACTAGGCCGACTTTACTGGAGCCACACGCAGGGCATTTGAAGGCTCCTTTAAGCTTCTTCACAGCCCCGGTTTTAATAAGCTTCCAGCAGTTAGTGCAGAGGAGGATGCCAACCTCGTTGAGCAGCCTAGCCTTGGCAGACTTTATCAGGATACCTCGCATCTTTTTCGGCGGTATGAGATCAGTCTTCCGACTTATACGTTGAATCCCTATTCTAGCTATAGGGGAAGCATCTTCACCGCCCTTTACGATGGAGACCTCGATGGTGCCCTTCGCTATCTCCCCCAAGACATAGGCAGTTTTCTCCACATCCATATCCCTTGCAACCGCGTCCTTAACCGCCTCCTCGAAGATTGCACTGCCCTTAAGGGTGTCCAACAGCTTGTCAATGTGGATCTTGCGGTAGTCAGCCCACTTGGAGATCTCCCCGAACTTCTTGGCAACATGAACTATCCGCCGCTTGAACAGCCCGGTCTTTACCACAGCCTCAACTGCAACCTCCCCCACATCCATCCGGGTTAGATCTTGAAGTGTCTCCACCAAACTTTCAGGAGTAACATCACCAACCTGAAGTATAATCCTGTATGGATCATCCTGAACTGCTATAACATGCCCCACACGTTCTGACAGAATATGCCCCAGCATAAGGACAAGAGTCTTGTTGACAAGGGAGCCGAAGCAACACTGCAACATTACATAATCCTTCCACTCCTCCACCGTTACCCTCCGATCGGTAGGGGCAGGATAACCACCCTCAAACTGTTCAACAGCCTCCCTCATCGCCTCCCCCACAGTTTCCACGGAAGCCGGGTACCTACCCGCCAACTCCCGCGCAACTTCCACCTTGGTCCCTCCCTCTTTCAAACGTTCTTCAATGAACCTCCTCATCGCACCAACCTCCACTGCCACCTCAAAGGGAACAGGGATCTCCTCCCCCACCCAGCTGGGTATCGCACCAGTTGGATCGTCAACTGGCTTGACATGAATCTTGTCACCGTAGATGTCATGGATCTTCCAAGCCCTACCTTGAACAATGAACTTGACACCAGGCTGACCATGTTCAGCTACGAACGCCTCATCCAAAACTCCTACAGGTGTATCTGAAGATTCATCAACCACAAGATACTGCCTTTCATCAGGGATCATTGACAGGTTTCCAAAGTAGTACTCGTAGAGGGGCTTCAACCGCTGAGGCTTGATGAAAACCTGCTCCTCAGGAGAGTACCAAGCCAACCGAGGGTAGCGGCCATGCATATAGCTCAGAATCTTCTCAAGGTCATCTTTAGAG
>DAOVDL010000020.1 GCA_030669485.1 Candidatus Bathyarchaeota archaeon | reverse complement strand
GTACAGGGCGAGAATCTATGACTGCTTTCTCAACCTCGGTGAAATATATGTAACCGTGAACTGGGTCTTTAATTTCTCCAACCTTTTTCATATCTCTTCACCTTGACTTGTTTGGTTCCTTGGCAGTTCTTTCCCACGATTGGGTTAACTTCAGCAGAACTTGGCCAGCGCCAGTGTCATTTTCTCTGCGTGTAAAAAGAGATGAGAAAGCAAGTTTTCCGAACTTGGCTGCTAAGTGTTCTGCCAGAATCCGTGAGATGTTGGCGTTCCTATAGCCAAGGAGAATGCTGGAAGAACGTGTCGTTGTTTCAGTTCGTGGGGTTGCAACAGCTAGGGTGCCCACTTTTCTTTCTGAGCCCTCGAAGAAGAAGCAGATGACCGCGTTCTCAAACTCGAGTATATGGGCAATGAACTTTCGCCCCTCCTGCGCGATCGCGCTGGTCTTTGTCTTAGGGAACGCCATAATAATACTTTACCTTACATCAGATTAAATAATAGCCCTAAGTTGATATTCAGGATAGCGGGTGGCTAATGATCAGGGATAAACAGTGGATGAGCAAGATTCTCACAACTTTGGAAGCTTACTTCGGGAAAATAAACTGGAATGTGCAGGATCCCTTCAAGCTACTGATCGGTACGATTCTAAGTCAGCATACCTCTGATAAGAACAGCCATAGAGCCTTCAGGAAACTCGAAGAGGCGGTGGAGGTCACACCTAAGGTCTTAGCTAGTATGGATATAGTCGATATAAAACGCCTCATAAAGAGCGCAGGCTTAGCCAACATTAAAGCACGGCGAATAAGGGCGGTCTCTAAGGTTGTTTTGGATAGGTTTGGAGGTAATCTCTCTCAGGTTCTTGCCTTGCCGCTTGAGGAGGCAAGGCAGATTCTAATATCATTTCCTGGAGTTGGAAGGAAGACCGCAGACGTAGTTTTGGTTTTCTCGGGGCGTAGGTCTGTCATCCCAGTGGATACTCATCTATTTACGGTAGCAGAGAGGCTTGGCATTGTTAATTCTCATAAGTATGAGGATGTTAGAGCTGCATATGAGCGGCTGATACTTCCTGAAAAGAGAGCTCAAGCCCACTTACTCTTCATCCAGTTAGGTAAGGAGATTTGCCTAGCCAGAAACCCTCGATGTTACATCTGTCCCCTATCAAAACTGTGTCCAAAACGGATATAGGGCAGTCGTGCGAATCTGGTCTCTGAATGCAATAGGTCCCATGGAAAGAGGTTTAGACCCAGCCCTTTCTTCGCCAGTTTAGGTAAATCCATATTTAGGACAACGAATCGTGGTATATTCCTTCGGATGTGTATAAGGATGGTTGAAGGTATTAACATTGAGCTACTTACCGTTGGATCTTTAGGAACGAACTGCTATATTGTGAGTTGTGAGAAGACTCAGGAGGCTGTGGTAATTGACCCAGGAGCTGAGCCTCAAAGCATTCTGAAGGTGGTGCAGGAAAATCAACTGAGCTTGCGCTTCATAATTAACACTCACGGTCACATAGACCACGTGTCCGGTAATGCCGCTATCAAGGCGGCTACGGGGGTTCCCATTCTCATCCACAAAGATGATGCCTCTCTGTTGCAGGAGGAGAACAACGAGTTAGCCTTGTACTTCCCTGAAAGTGAACCTTCGCCCCCTGCAGATAGGCTTCTTAAAGAAGGTGACATGATCCAGTTTGGCACGGTGACGCTGAAGGTGATTCACACCCCCGGTCACACTCTTGGGGGGATATGTCTTCACAGGGGTAAGATTCTATTTACAGGTGACACTCTTTTCGCTGGGGGAGTTGGTAGAACCGATCTGACGGGGGGTTCCAGTGAGGTTTTGATTGATTCGATAAAAACAAAGCTATTGGTCTTTAGTGATGACACCACAATCTTTCCGGGTCATGGTCCTTCATCCACAATAGGGCAAGAGCGGCGCTACAACCCCTTCCTCTGACGCACACCTCTCCTCTAGTGGTTGTTTAATGTGCTCGGGCTGTTTAGAGTTGAATCCCTCTCCCTTCATAGAAAGGGAATGTATATCTCTATATGTATAGAGATCTTCTTTGTCGTATATGCTGAAGAGTTATCGACACTGCCTTCTGTTGCCAGTTAAATTCTCACTCTGAACATAATAATATAAAGGCGTCTGTGGAAGTAGGAAGGGGTTAAAGTTGGTTAGGCGAGCCAAGTTTAAGGGAAGAGATATAGTTTCCATCAGAGAGTTCTCGAGGGATGAGATCGATTATCTGCTTAAAACAGCGGAGAAGGTTGAGTCAAATATTGGTCGCAAAAAACACATTCTGAAAGGGAAGCTCATGGGGACACTATTCTTTGAGCCAAGCACTCGAACGAGGTTAAGTTTTGAAACTGCTATGAAAAAGCTTGGAGGGGACGTTATAGGTTTCAATGAGCCTGCATTATCCTCGGTGGAGAAGGGTGAGACCTTAGCCGATACGGTAAGGGTTGTTGAGAACTATGTGGACGTAATAATTCTCCGGCACCCTAACGAAGGCTCTGCGCGGATGGCGGCTGACTATGCCGCGATCCCTGTTATCAACGCTGGGTCGGGAGCTGAGGAGCATCCCACTCAAGCTCTTCTAGACCTTTATACTATATTCAAAGAGAAGGGCAGGATAGATGGGTTGAATGTAGGTCTCCTCGGGGACCTTAGATACGGTCGCACCGTTCACTCCCTCACCTATGCCCTCTCCCTATACAACGTAAATCTCTACCTCATATCCACTGGTCACTTGAAGATGAGGAAGGAGGTCTATGAGGATATCCGAACCAAAATTAGCGTCAAAGAAACTGAGAAGCTTGAGAAGTTTTTACCTGACCTCGATGTCCTCTACATAACTCGGATTCAAAAGGAGCGTTTCCCAGATCTTGTGGAGTACGAGAAGGTGAAAGGTGCTTACAGAATCACCTTGGAGAGCCTGAAGGATGCAAAACCCAATTTAATTCTGATGCATCCTCTTCCACGTGTTGATGAGGTTGCAGCAGAAGTCGACAGAACCAACCACGCAGTCTACTTCAAGCAGACAATGTACGGTTTAATAATGAGGATGGCACTACTGGGCCTGGTCTTAGGCGGCTTGTAGAGACTGGCATCGTCATGTTGAGGAAGCCGAATTTACCTTCAATCACATTCAGTGTAACCGCAGTTAGAGATACACTTTCTGCAACCCTCTATGCGGATGACGGGGCTTCCACACTCGGGGCAGGCTCCGTTAGCGATAAGGGGCTTATTCCTCTCTGCTGGTTTCTCAACTTTCACTTGGGTTGCTATGTTTTTCTGTCCTGTGAAGTCCCTATCTTTCAGGTACTTCTCTAACGCTTTCCCTATGGCATCAGGGCATGAAAGGATTTTGCTCTTTCCAAATCCACAAGGTCGGTCGCAGCTTATTCCCTTACAATGTTTAACCACCTCCTGAGGGTCAACGTTTGACCTTAGGAGAAGGGATACTGTCCGTCCAAGTCCCTCGGTTTGAGCTGAAGAACATCCGCCTGCCTTCCCAAGTCTTGCGAAGACTTCGAAGGGATAACCCTCCTCATCCTCATTTATGGTTACGTAAAGGGCGCCACATCCTGTCGGCATCTCATAGGTCACACCATAAGTCTTCTCTGGTCGCTTTCTGGGCTTAATGTGCTCTCTCCCTGTTTTCTGGGGTTTAGGTTCTCCACGTTCTAGAACCTGTTTCTCCCTGCTGCCATCCCTGTAGATGGTTATACCTTTGCAACCTGTTTCGTAGGCCAACATGAAGGCGTTCTTAATATCCTCTACCGTGGATCGGTTGGGGAGATTTATGGTCTTGGAGACTGCATTGTCGGTGTACTTCTGGAAGGCAGCCTGCATCTTAACGTGCCATTGGAGCTCTATGTCTAGAGCTGTTGGGAATATGCGTTTAATCTCTTCTGGGACCCCCTTCACACTCTTTAGGGATCCCTTTGTAGCTATCTCCCTCATCAGGGCTTCACTGTAGAAGCCCTCCTTCCCAGCAACCTCCTTGAATATAGGATTGACCTCGATGAGCTGTTGGCCGTCAAGGACGTTCCTGACATAACATAGAGCGAAGATGGGTTCTATACCGCTTGAGCAACCTGCGATTATGGAGAGGGTTCCAGTCGGGGCTATGGTTGTGGTTGTGGCGTTTCTGAGTAGGCGTTCCCCCTCATAGATGCTTCCCTTATAGTTGGGGAAGGCTCCACGTTCCTCAGCCAGCGTCTCAGAAGCCATCTTAGATTCCTCCTGTATGAAACGCATAATTGCCTCACCCGTCTTGAGTGCTTTCTCTGAGTCGTATGGTATTCCAAGCTTGATCAACATGTCGGCAAAGCCCATGACGCCAAGGCCAATCTTCCTGTTGCCTTTAGTCATCTCCTCGATTTCAGGTATTGAGTACTTATTGAGGTCTATGATGTTGTCCAGAAAGTGAACTGCTGCTCGTACAGTTCTCCTAAGGGCTTCCCAGTCTATCCTTCCGTCCTTGACCATCTTGGAGAGGTTGATTGAGCCTAGGTTGCAGGACTCGTAAGGGAGGAGAGGCTGTTCTCCGCATGGGTTTGTACTCTCTATTTCACCGATGTGTGGGGTGGGGTTGTCCCTATTTATTCTGTCCAGAAAGATTACGCCTGGGTCGCCATTTGTATGGGCCATTTTAGTAATTAGGTCGAAGACCTCTCTAGCGTTCAAAGTGGAGGTAACTTCGTTGGTTCGCGGGTTCACTAGGTTGTAGTCCTTATCCTGCTTCATGGCTTCCATAAAATTATCGGTCATGGCTACAGAGATGTTGAAGTTATTTATCTTATGCTCATCTGCTTTACAGGTTATGAACTCCAAGATATCTGGATGGTCGACGCGGAGAATTCCCATGTTGGCCCCTCTCCTGGTTCCCCCCTGTTTTATAGCCTCTGTTGCCGAGTCATAAACCGCCATGAAGGATACGGGTCCACTGGAGATTCCTTTAGTTGACTTGACTAGATCTTTCTTAGGTCTAAGTCGGGAGAAGGAGAACCCTGTACCGCCTCCGGATTTATGTATGAGAGCAGCATGTTTGACAGTTTCGAAGATGCTCTCTATGGAGTCTTCTACAGGGAGGACGAAGCAGGCTGAGAGTTGTTGGAGTTCTCTCCCTGCATTCATAAGGGTGGGAGAGTTGGGTAGGAACTCCAGATTAGCAATTACGTGATAAAATTCAAGTGTTGTCTCTTCGACTGCGCTCTCAGGCTTCCCATAGTATCTATCCGCTGAGGCCACGTTTCTAGCCACTCTTAGGAACATATCTTGGGGGGTTTCCACAACATGGTTGTTCTCATCCCTTTTCAGGTAACGCTTCTCAAGAACTTTTACAGCGTTAGGTGTAAGTGAGATCTCGGCTTTGAAATCATGTAGCGCAGTCAATTTTTACACCTCTATACGGACTCTTGTCACTGGAGGTTGGCACCCCTTAGGGTCAGAGAGGCTGTCAGCCTTTCAAGATTTGAATGCTGTCGAGGATTCTCCTTAGTGGTGAGCAGAGCCCCTTGTGCAAGAGCCATATTATGCAGGCTTTCATTATTCAGGTTATCTACAAAATTATGTGAAAAAGGGATCTTGGGTGAGGGGTCGGATGTGTTATAGGTGTTAAGGAAAAGGGGTTTTTCCCAGTTTTATGTCTATTTTTTTAGATAAAAAAGTATATTTTTCTATATATACCCTTTCACGTTCTAACTACGCTGTCTCAACGAGGGCGCTCTATGAGGCTTAGGCGTCCGAGATGGGACCACCAAGCTAATGGTAGGTATCTGGTTGATTGTCTTGCGTAGTGGGTTATTTGGGTTGTTCCGCAGGTTGGGCATCTTTGTTTATATCCTCTGAAAGTCTTCTGGCAGCTGTAACAGTAGGAGAGCGTGTATGTGTGGGCGAAGAGCCCTATGCTGTGTTTCTCGCAGATCTCCTTGCTCTTTCTCAGTAGCGAGTTGGCGGTGTTCTCTCCATTCAATGCGATTGGGGTGAAGTGTCCTCCCTTGAGCATAGGGTGGAATTTTGCTTCCAACTGAAGTTTTTCATCTTGTGAGATCTCCACTTCGTCTGGGAGGGCTGTGAAGTATGTGTAGTATGGGTGCTCCTTTCTGCCTTGGGCGTAGACCATAGAGAAGCCGTATCTGTCGACATCATGCTCTGTCAGCCGCTGGGAGGCTTCCTCCTCGGATATTCCGGAGAGACTGAGCCTTGTCCCTGTCTTCTCTGAGATGGAGTTCATTAAACTTGTGAGGTGCTCCAAAACTTGAACTGCAAAGTGTTGGGCCATGAGTTCCTCGTGAAGTTGGTAGCCTATGTGGAATTTGACTGCCTCGTTTAGACCTATGATGCTTATCGCTCTGGTTGCGTATTTTTGTCTGTAGTAGCTTTCGTTGGTTACATGTTGGTGGAGGTAGGGTAGAAGTTTCTGTCTCATTCTATCGCCTATGACTTTGTCCTTTATCTGTAGGGCCTTCTCCGCGGTTCTGATGGTCTTTTCAAGGGTTTCAAAGAAGCGTTCATCGTTCTTCCTAGCCTCGTAGGCTATTCTAGGCAGGTTTATTGAAACGTTGTCAAGGCAGCCGGTTCTCAGGGTGTCGACCTCCCAGTCCTTGGTCCATTCTGCTCCAATTCTCTCGCCAGTGGCCATGTAACTGGAGGCATCCTCTGATTCTCGGGTTAAGTTAGCGATGTAGAGGGTGCCAAATTTGGCGGCAAGTTCGTGAGCTTTCTTCAAGAGGTTGTCGTATTTATCTGTGAGGCATTCTGGTCTGAACTTAAGGATGAGGTGAGGGTTTAAGAGGGGGGTTACCTCGCTCTGCTCCAAGGCGGCTTCCAATAGCCACCAGAGAACCTTTCTAGCGTCCTCGCTGTAATGCTGATAGTTCTCACTCTTCACGCCTTCAGGTGTTACCGCTGTTGCATTCTTCAAGTGTTGGGGGACTGTAACCTCTAGGCCGAGGGTTACGCCTCCAAATCCACGCCAGTTCATGAGGCTTAGCCTCGCTAGGAAGCTCCTTAACCGCTTCTTAACGTCCTCAGTTGGCGTCTTGCGGATGTAGGGTGATAGGAAGAGGTTGAAGTAGTCTATACATTGCTCTCCTGCAATTTCCTTCCCGAAGGGTTCAAGAACATCTAATGTGAGCATGAGGGCCTCGGTTAGATCTCGGGGGGGGTGGATAGGTGTGGCGGCTAGGTTTGCGTTTTGGGCGTTTAAACCGTGTTTGAGGAATAGTCTAAGGTCGTGGTAGAGGCTTGAAGGTTTCAGCATCCATACGTCTGAGTTGGAGATGTGGATTTGACCTGAAAGGTGGGCGTCGGCTATCTCCTTTGGAAGTGCGTTGAGGAGCATATATTCCCTCATAACTTGGTTTCCAGCAGCGGCGTGGACCTCGTCGGTGTTAAGGGCTTGTGTGGAGGCGTTATCCATTGCTTTTGTGACATCGTGGACTGGCATGCCGAGTCTTGTTAATTTATGTCGGTAGTCTTCCAAGCCTTTCTCTATAAGTATGGCGTTGACGAACTCTCGGATCAGGGGGGCTGTTAGGTATCTTGTGGGGAGTTGCAGTAGCCTCTCCTCTGCCTCTGTGGAGATCTTTTCAGCTAGGTCTGGGGGGACTTCTGCTTCCTCTATAAGGGAGAGGGTGATTTTGCTTCTGTCGAACTCTTCGATGACGTATTTTGATGTTCTGACTACAAGTCTTCCTGATTTCTTCAGGCTGTACTCTTCTAGGTCTTGGGAGAAGGTGATGACCTTTGTGCCCAGCTCGGTTATCTTGTACTTCTTGGTGCCTCTCTCCAGATCTACTAAACCGGAGGAGACTAGGTTTCTTAGGTGGTAGACGAATTTTCCTGCATCCTTAGTTGGCTCGAATTTTAGGAGTTCCATTATCTCGCTGTAGGCTAGGGGTCCTTTGGTTGCTAGGAGGTTGAGTGTTTGGATTCTTGTGGGTGCTGAGACTGCGTCGAAGATGTTTGCACTTACTTGTGTTCTTTTCTTGGGCATGATTTTTTCACCTTGATTGGGTTTGAGGCTGCCGGTTGCCTCGGTTCAATATTCTAATGTTCTTTCAGTCTAATAACATTATTTTTCTAATGTTCTGTCTCAACTTCGGCGCCTTGGAGCTGTGGCCTCAGCATTCTTCTTTCGCAGCTTGCTTGTTTTTGCTTAAACGGTGGGTTAGGTGTTGGTGTCTGGTAAAGATATAAAGATGAGTGTATAATGGTTTAGGGCGTGGTGTGTGGAGGGGTAAGATTGGATAGTTCAAGGTTTCCGGGTTTCTACAAGCTGAGTTTGGATGGGCGTCTTGAGGCTGTGAAGATGTTTGCAGGGCTTTCGGATGGGGAGGTTGAGTTGTTGAAGGCTTCAGGGGCGTTGAGGCTTGAGTTGGCTGAGAGGATGGTGGAGAATGTGGTGGGGGTGATGCCTGTGCCTTTGGGGGTGGCTGTGAACTTCAGGATCAATGGCAGGGATTACCTTATCCCGATGGCTATTGAGGAGCCCTCGGTGATTGCGGCTGCAAGCCATGCGGCTAAGCTTGCGGCTGTGAGGGGGGGTTTCACTGCCAGTAGCACTGAGTCGGTTATGATAGGTCAGATTCAGCTTCTGGATGTGAAGGAGCCGGAGGAGGCTGTGGGGG
>DAOVDL010000169.1 GCA_030669485.1 Candidatus Bathyarchaeota archaeon | reverse complement strand
GTGAAGGGCGTGAGCTTCAGAAACCTACGTGATGCAGGAGACCCTGTTAAGCTTGCTTCATGGTACGATAAGCAGGGAGCTGACGAGCTTGTATTTTTGGATGTAACAGCATCGCGTGAGAAACGGGAGATACTTATAGATGTTGTTAAAAGGACGGCGGATGTGCTATTCATCCCATTTACGGTGGGCGGTGGAATTCGGTCGGTGCAAGATATACGTGAGATTCTTTGCGCTGGCGCAGATAGGGTTACGATAAATACGGCAGCTGTATTGAGGCCAGAACTCATCCACGAATCTTCAAGAACATTTGGCAGCCAATGTATAGTGTCATCCATCGATGTTAAACGCGTATACGTAAAGGATGAATCTCAAGTTTCGGATAAAGTTGTATTAGAGACTGATCGAGGAAAGTGTTGGTGGGACATCTACGTTTATGGTGGAAGGCAGGCCGCTGGTATGGATGCCTTCCATTGGGCGGAAAAAGTGGTTGAACTGGGAGCTGGAGAAATAATGCCATCTTCACTGGACTTCGACGGGACAAGGGAGGGATATGACAATATTTTTCTTCAAGAACTTTCTGAACGAGTTAATGTTCCAATAATAGCGAGCAGCGGAGCTGGCGACCCAAAACACATATTGGATGCTTTGACAATCGGCAAAGCTGATGCTGCCTTAGCTGCAGGCATCTTTCATTACGGTGACTACACCATTCGACAAGTAAAGGAGTACCTAGCTGAGCATGGAGTTCCAGCAAGGTTATAATTTTTATCGTGTTCTTTGGAATTCATATTAGGCAAGGTAACAGAGTTCAGAAATTCAATCAGGCCTTGAGATAGCATTCAAGTGTCATCTTCACCGTCTCTCTGTTGCGAGTGCTATTTCGGTTGGGTATCTGAGATCAACTTTCCAGCTAACAGAAGCTACTTCAAGCCTTGAACAAGAGTTAATGGTAAGTTGTAAATGGGAATATTAAAGTCGGGCTACATCAATGGTTGGTAGGTCAATGAAGTGGAGAGTAGATCAGGTATAAATGATATTATACTACTAACTGAAAGAACTGGAGCTACTGGGATCGTGTTAGTTGAAACCTCTATGTAGAAGATGTTGGGGGACCTTGGGTTGAAGGTAGGATCTGAAGGTGAAAAGCGTGGGAAAGAGGCTCTTCTTGCTCTTGCCGATGGCACAATATTTTATGGTAACGGATTCGGCGCCGGGGGGGCGGTTGCAGGGGAGGTTGTGTTCAACACAGGCATGGTTGGCTACGTTGAGTCCATAACCGACCCCTCCTACAATGGACAGATTCTAACCCAAACATACCCTTTAATAGGAAATTACGGTGTCTGCCCTGACTCCTTTGAATCTGACGGCCCCAAAATCACAGGATATGTGACACATGAACTCTGTCGACAGCCTAGCCACTGGTCCTCTAAACTCTCCTTGGATAAATGGTTGACGGATAATGGGATCCCTGGAATTGAGGGCATCGATACAAGAATGCTAACGAAGAAGCTCAGAACTCACGGCACCATGCTTGGCATTCTCTCGGTCTACGAAAATGGTGATAAACCTTCCATTGAGAAAATAATACGGGAGGTTAAACGTATCCCTGACCCTAACAAGAGAGACTTGGCCAGAGAGGTTTCAACAGAGAAGACCATCATACATGATGCTCACGGCAAATACAATGTAGCCTTAATCGATTGCGGCGTCAAGAGGAGCATCATAACCAATCTTCTGGACAGAGGCATAAACGTACTTCAAATGCCAATTGACATACCGGCAGACCGAATTCTCGCCGAGAAACCAGACAGTATAGTGATCTCCAATGGACCGGGGGATCCAAAGATGGTGCCTTACCTAATAGAGACTGTTAAGAGCCTCACGGAGGTTAAGCTACCTATCTTGGGTATATGCCTAGGATGCCAGATTCTAGCCTTAGCTTTTGGTGCAGACACATTTAAGCTGAAGTTTGGTCATCGCGGCCAAAATCACACGGTGATGGATATGGCAAACGAAAGATGTTATATCACCAGCCAGAACCACGGCTATGCAATCGACCAACAGTCTCTAACGAACACTCCACTTGAGGTCACTTTCTTGAATGTGAATGATAGAACAGTGGAGGGGGTACGGCATAAGACCCTGCCGTTTTTTGCTGTTCAGTTTCATCCAGAGGCTTCACCTGGCCCTACAGACACAAAATATTATTTCGACGATTTCTTAACAGTTATAGAGAGGCATAAAGCTAGGAAATAGACATAAGGCACCAGTTATCTGTGAGGTTAAGCTCCCCTTTCACCAAGGTTTTTGATCTCTGAAAGAGGAACATTTAAAAATCAATCGTGTACACTTCTACGGGTCTTATACAAAAAGAGCCTGAGTGCGAAAAATAGAAATAATCTTACGCTCCGCGGTGGAACAGTTGAAGCCGAAGCATTACAAAGAATTAGCCCCTCCTCAACGGATCCTTTTAGGTGGAGGCCCAAACGACACGGATCCGAGGGTTTTGAAGGCAATGATTTCCCACCCGGTTGGCCATCTGGATCCCTACTTTTTAGAGATTATGGATGATACGATGGATCTTCTGAGGTATGTTTTCAGAACACGAAACAAGTTTTGTTTACCCCTCTCCGGAACTGGCAGCGCTGGAATGGAGAGCTCAATCTGCAATATTGTAGAGGAAGGGGATGAGGTAATTGTTGGGGTTAACGGTTTTTTCGGTCAAAGGCTCAGCGACA
>DAOVDL010000173.1 GCA_030669485.1 Candidatus Bathyarchaeota archaeon | reverse complement strand
AGCTGGTTGAGACAAACTGCAGAACCGGTGACGGCGTAGCCAAGGTTGCAGACGCCCTCGGCCTCTGAGGCCTAGAAGATGCATGAGTTCTCCATGACACCTCAGATCGTGGAAAGCGTTCTCGCGGAGGCTAAGAGGACTTTGGAGTTGTGGAATGAGATGCTCAATGTGGAGGGGAGTACTCCTTGAGGGATGTAGTTAAGGCTGAGGAGGGGGAGACCTTCGACATAGAGCTTGAGGCCAACCTCCTGAAGGCTAACGAGCAGCTTGCTGAGCGTAATAAGAAGATGCTTAGCCGCAACGGCGTCGTTGCTGTGGATGTTATGGGTTCGATAGGAGCTGGGAAGACATCCCTAATCGAACAACTTGTTAAGAGGTTGAAGGAAAGGCACCACATCGCCGTCCTCAACGGCGACCTCACCACCACCATAGACGCTGACATCCTAGGGCAACATGGCATCCCAGTAGTGCAGATAAACACTGGTAAGGAATGCCACCTCGACGCCAACCTCGTGGAGAAGGCTCTGAAAAAGCTTGAACTTGAGAAGCTTAACCTGATCTTCATCGAGAATGTTGGAAACCTCATCTGCCCAGCTGAGTTTCCTTTAGGGTCAGAGAAGCGAATTGTAGTGATAAGCCTAACTGAGGGCCCCTACATCGTGGTGAAGCATCCTTACAGCTTCCTCAACGCAGATGCAGTGGTTATAAACAAGGTAGATCTAGCTGACGCGATGGGTTTAGATATTGAGAAGCTGAAGGGAGACATCCGAAGGTTAAACCCTAAGGTTAAGCTGGTTGAGACAAACTGCAGAACCGGTGACGGCGTAGCCAAGGTTGCAGACGCCCTCGGCCTCTGAGGCCTAGAAGATGCATGAGTTCTCCATGACAACTCAGATCGTGGAAAGCGTTCTCGCGGAGGCTAAGAGACGGAGAGCAAAGAAGGTATCATCCGTCCACCTAATTGTAGGTAAGCTGAGCTTCCTCAACCCAGATCAGGTAAGATTCTCCTACAAGGTTCTGGTGGAAGGCACCATAATGAAGGGCTCTAGACTCTACATCAAGGAGCAGGATGCTATTGTGGAGTGCCCCTCCTGTGGTTACAAGGGAGACATCAAGTACATTGACGACCCCGCATACCACTTCAGGTTCCCCACTCTAAGCTGCCCCAGATGCGACAAGGAGGTCAAGGTTGTTGGGGGGCGAGAGTGCACTATAAAGTCTATGAGACTTGTGGTGTAAAGGACATGTTCAGGTATAGGAACCGGGAGACCGCGGATAGAATAGCTGCCAAGCTCAAGAGCATGGAACTTAACATACGGCTGATGCATGTCTGCGGCACCCATCAAGACACCATAGTCCACTTCGGTTTAGACTCAATCTTCAAGGAGTGTGGAGTCGAGATGAGACAGGGCCCAGGTTGCCCAGTCTGCGTCACCCCCACCCGCGAATATGAGGAAGCAATCACCCTAGCGAGAAAGGGACATATCGTAGCAAGCTTCGGAGACGCGTCACGTGTAATGGGATTGAAGAGTTCGCTGATAGACCTCAGAGCTGAAGGCCACGACGTACGTATAGTCTACGGTATTGAGGACGCTGTCAAGATTGCAAAGCAGACCGATAGAAGCGTGGTCTTCATGGCAGTTGGCTTCGAGACCACCGCACCCAGCACTGCAACCACAATCCTGAGTGAACCCCCTGAAAACTTCACAGTTCTCAGCTGCCACCGATATATGCCTCCCGCCTTAGACGCACTTCTAGGGCTGGGGGAAGTGAGGCTTCAGGGGCTGATGGAGCCAGGCCACGTCAGCACCATCATAGGAGTAGAACCCTATGAAATCCTCTCCCAGAAGTACAGGCTTCCCCAAGTGGTAGCGGGCTTCGAACCCTTAGATGTCCTTATGGCAGTCTATATGCTCGCTCGACAGGTAGAGCGGGGGGAAGCCAAGGTTGAGAACGAGTACACCAGAGTTGTCAAGAACAGGGGCAACCCTAAAGCATTGGAGGTCATGGAGAAGGTCTTTGAACCCGCGGATGTGGAGTGGCGAGGCTTCGACGTAATACCGCGGTCGGGGACGCAGTTAAGGAAGAGATTTCAAAGGTACGATGCTCGGAAAGTCTTCGAGGACGAGCTTAAGAGCATTGAAGAGCAATCCTTCAAGCAGCCGGAGGGGTGCAGGTGTGGGGATATACTCCGCGGTGTAGCTGACGCTGAGGAATGTAAGCTCTTCGGCTTGGTTTGCACACCTGAACATGCTGTTGGACCATGCATGGTCTCAGCTGAGGGGCTCTGTAACATAGCGTATAAGTATGGCCGGAGGAAGCGTCAAGCCTAACAGATTCTGGGCACAGGGTCACCGGCTGGTTCAGGCAGGATCCTTCGACCCCCAACAGAGGTTTCGACAGCTACCTCCCTGAAGGCATCGGTTGCTTCCCCTATTATCTGGGCTTCTCTCCCCTCCTTTGTTCCACGCAGAGCTGCCAGAAGTTCTTCAGCCTTCGGGGGCACAGCCGCTACTACAAGTTTACCTTCGTTACCTATCTCAAGAGGATCGATCCCCAACATCTCACAAGCAACCTTTACACCCGTAGAGATCGGTATATTCTCCTCGCGAATCAGAAGTCCTACCTTTG
>DAOVDL010000165.1 GCA_030669485.1 Candidatus Bathyarchaeota archaeon | reverse complement strand
GGCCAGTTTAAGAATTTTCTGATGTACATACTTCTCGCCGCTGTGGTTGTCTCCATCGCCATAGGCGAGGTAACTGACGCAATGGTCATATTGGTTATAGTTATCTTTGCTGGTGTTCTGGGTTTCTTCCAAGAGTATCGGGCTGAGCAATCTATAGAGGCCTTGAAGCGTATGGTCGCACCTAAGTCGAGGGTGGTGCGTGCTGGTGAGACCCTAGAAATAGAGTCTCGAGAGCTGGTGCCAGGAGATATAATTCTAATGACTGCGGGAGATCGTGTTCCTGCAGACTCTCGACTTCTAGAGGATATAGACCTCAGTGTCGATGAGGCTCCCTTAACCGGTGAGTCCGTACCTGTCACAAAGAAGGCAAAACTCACCCTTGATGAGAAGGCTCCCGTAGCTGATAGAAAGAATATGGTTTTCACAGCCACCACTGTGACCTACGGTAAGGGCAAAGCCGTCGTCTCCACAACTGGCGAAAAGACTGAGTTTGGAAAGATCGCTGAGATGATCAAAAAGGTAAAGGTGCCACCCACACCCCTAGAAACCAGGATGGACCAAGTAGGGAAGTGGTTGGGAATACTATGCATAGTGGTCTGTGCTGTAGTAGGAATTGTAGGGATCCTCCAAGGCCGCCCTATCTTCGACATGTTCCTATTAGCTGTGGCCCTAGCAATAGCAGCCGTCCCTGAAGCCTTACCCGCCGTTGTCACCATGTCCCTAGCGGTGGGCGTCAAACGAATGGTTAAGCGTAACTCAATCGTCCGAAAGCTCCCAGCAGTCGAAACCCTCGGATGTACCAGCATAATATGCTCCGATAAGACGGGGACGCTGACGCGGGGAGAGATGAATGTAAAGAAACTAATGGCTGACGGACGGATCTTCAACGTATCTGGAGAAGGCTACACGCCGAAGGGAGAGTTCTTCATGGTAGAACCATCAGGCCAGCAGACAGCCGTGGATCCTCAGAAGAACTCAAACCTGATGTTGCTCCTGAAGACAGTAGTTCTCTGCAACGATGCCTACCTTAAAAATAAAAGCGAGGAGGGTTCAAGCGAAAAGGAGCCAAGGGGTTGGTATATTGACGGTGACCCCACTGAGGGGGCTCTTATCGTAGCTGCGGCCAAGGTGGGGATACAGCAGAGCAGCATCACTAAGGAGTATCCAAGGGTAGGGGAGAGTCCCTTCTCATCCGAGCGAAAAAGGATGTCCACTGTCCATCCTAAACCTGAGGGCGGAAAAGTAGCTTATGTCAAGGGTGCCCCGGAGGTCATACTAGATCGATCTACCCAGTTCTGTGAGGGAGGCGAGGTCAAACCCCTAACTAAAGAGGATCGGGAGCGGATGTTGAAGGTCTACCAAGATATGGCGGGGGCGGCTCTTAGGGTACTGGGTATGGCCTACAAGGAACTTTCTGAGGACTCTGACACCAGTGCTGAGAGCGTGGAGAAGGACTTGATCTTCCTCGGCCTGATGGGCATGATAGATGCGCCCAGAGAGGAGGCGATAAAGGCTATCCAGCTCTGTAAGCAGTCAGGCATCAGAACCGTCATGGTCACAGGCGACCATAAGTTAACGGCTAAAGCCATTGCAAAGGAGCTAGGCATCACTAATAGCGACAAGGTTATGACTGGCGTAGAGATGGACGAGATAAGTGAAGAACAGTTTGAAGCTGTCGCTGCTGGTGTGGGTGTCTACGCTAGAGTTGACCCTGAACATAAAACTCGGCTGGTGAAAGCGTTGAAGAATAAAGGTTACGTGGTGGCCATGACGGGCGACGGCGTGAATGACGCACCAGCCTTGAAGAATGCCGACATAGGTGTAGCTATGGGGATAAGTGGAACCGAGGTCACTAAAGAGGCTTCGGACATGGTTCTGACAGACGATAACTTCGCATCCATCGTGGCTGCTGTAGAGGAGGGGCGAGGCATTTATGATAACATCAAGAAGTATCTAATCTATCTTCTCTCAGCCAATATTGGCGAGATACTTATCCTATTCATAGCTATCCTGTTGGGGTGGCCTGCGCCTCTAATAGCCATCCAGCTTCTATGGGTCAACCTTGTCACCGATGGGCTTCCAGCCATAGCCCTCGGCATAGATCCCGCTGACCCTGACATAATGGCGCGGTCGCCCAGAGACCCTAAGGAGAGTGTCTTCAAAGGGATGAAGCCTACATTGATAGGCATCGCTGTAGTGATGGCTGTTGGTATACTCATAGTCTTCAACATGGTAGTTCACACTGAGGGAATCATCCGAGGTCAGACATTTGCCTTCGCGTCCCTAACTCTGTTCGAGATAATCTTCGTTCTCACCTGTCGTTCGCAGAAGTACTCACTCTTCCAGATAGGCCCCCTCCGCAACAAGTGGCTCATCTACTCGGTTCTCAGTAGCTTAGCCCTGCTGCTCCTCGTCATGTATGTGCCTGCTCTCGCAGTCCTCTTCCACTGTTCGCCCTTAAGTGCCCTTGACTGGGTTTACGTCGTAACGGTATCCGTCAGCGGCTTCATCTGCTACGAGGTGGCGAAGGTGGTGATGCAATTGGTGCATAGGCGAGGCCGCAAGAAAGCAGTTACGTCTACGCCGACCGCCTCACAAGAGGTAGGTCCGATGAAGAGTTCAACGGGTATAGTATCTCAAAAAATGGAAACTTGAAAAGGTGAAAATATGTGGTAATGGGTTTAGCAGAGTTCGGCATCCCCATGGCTGTGATGGGTAGATCCTACACCTTCGGTGCCATGGCACTGATCATTGTTGTCTCCTACATGATGAAGAG
>DAOVDL010000077.1 GCA_030669485.1 Candidatus Bathyarchaeota archaeon | reverse complement strand
GACCACTGGCAACCAAAGGATCCACCCCCCCCTCCATCCCCCAGCCGTAACCATGATCCAGATTCCGCTAAAAGGAGGGTGAAATGTTTCTATCCAGTAATATATGGGTAAGTGGCGCCGCCGATCGGACTCGAACCGATGACCAGCGAGTTAACAGCTTCAGCCCTCTCTGCTGGAGGTCCGCTGCTCCACCACGCTGAGCTACGGCGGCAAACTGATTCTACATAATCCCTTCTTATATCTCTAGCCCAACTGAAGCTAGCTCACGAAGAGAGATCTGATATTATCTATTTAGCCTTTCGCCCCAAGCTATGCACGCCTCCTCCGATCTAACCCATAAACAATACAACCGAAGCAGAACGGTTAAACCAAATAGATCCCTATCGGTTCTGCCGTAAACCTATGGGATACACTCTTAAATGCGATGTTCCACTCAAATTCTAGACGGGTAAACGAGGCAGATATGTTGAAAGGAACTAAACCCCCAATTGCGTTAAAGGTCAGAAACCTTGAAAACCTCACTAGGCTGGCCCTCGCTCTAACAGACTCACCCCCTCCACTATGGCAGTTCAAACATAAAGGCAGACATATACTGGGAACCTTCTCCGTCTACATGTCTTGGAAAGGCGATATACCCCTATTCGCCTTCACAACGCTTAAGGCAAGTTCTGAAGCCTTCCTAGCATACAAAAACGACCTGAATAGAGAGGAGTACTTCTTCACAGATAACATAGAGGACACCAGATACATTTACTCACCCATAATAAACATGAAGGATGCCCCCCCACTCTTCCGGAACTCATTGGACGGCAAATGGTCCTGCCCCCATAAGCCGGTGGCCATTGAACTTGTCAGTCTCAACTCCCTCCTAAGGCTTTTATTTCTCATCTCCACCAAGGACTACATATCCTTCCCCGTCTGGCGCTTCAAGAAGAAGGGTCACAGAATTCTCGGTGTATGCATACCTTTCGAACACTACTATGAGGCCAACGCGCTTCCAGTCTTCTTCTACGTGAAGGAGGACAAGCTTCCAAGTGATCCATTCATTAAGTACACCACATCCAAGCTCGGCGGTGAAACAGTTGAATACAGCCGTACAGCAGACAATGCAAAGTTCTTCTACGTTAAAATTATAGATGTCGATGAGATGCCTCTCTTCCCAAAGTGAGAGGGCTGCCATGCAGTTCAGAGAATGGGTTAAAAGCAGAGCTGAAAGAGAGGGATCGCGGATCATCCTCGCTCTAGATCTACATATTGAAGACCGAGAGGTGCTCCTTGAAAAAAGCCTCAAGATGCTGAGGGAACTATCAAACCACATCTGTGCCGTAAAGATAAACCGCCATCTCACCCTCCCTCTAGGTCTCTTCACCGGTGTTGTGAAGCTTGTGGAGGAAGCCCACAGCGTGGGGCTCCCCGCCATAATGGACTGCAAATTGAATGACATAGGGTCAACCAATCTTGCTATAGCCTCGAATTACTTTGACGCTGAATTCGACGCCTTGACAGTCAGCCCATACGTAGGATGGGAGAAGGGGTTAGAACCTGTCTTCCAACTGGCTCGGGAGAAGGACAAAGGCGTAATACCCGTCATCTACTTAAGCCACCCTGGAGCGTCAAAGAGTTTCGAGCTGAAAGTTCTAGATCCCCTCACAGGGGAGACCAAGCCTCAATACCTATACTTTGCGGAGATGGCACGGGAGTGGAACGCAGATGGTGTTGTTGTGGGTGCAACTAGACCCGAGAAGATAGCCACAGTTCGAAAGACCATTGGAGGAGAGATTCCTATCTACTCGCCTGGTGTAGGTTTCCAAGGTGGGCGAGCTGAGGATGCTCTGAAGAGTGGTGCCGACTACCTCATAGTGGGAAGAAGCATCATAACAGCCAAAGACCCCGTTGCCGCCGCGGAGCAGATAAAAAAATCACAGGCATCGAAGGCAGAACTGTAGCTGTAGCAACCAGTTTAACGGGGTTGCTGTTGCGGTCTCCAAACTTCATTTCTAACCAGGTCTCTAACTGCCGCCCTGATCACGGCACTTCTACTTGGATACATACCGCCCCTTATCAGCTCATCCATCCCCTCAACAAGCGCGTCGGGGAGTTTAACTGTTACAAGCCTCATGGTTGGCATCTGTTAACACCGTATTCAAGTTTAAATACGTGCTGAATATAACGCTTTCCCCGTCACTTGGCGATAGCTATTAATTTGACCATTGCATAAAAGTTGCGGTGGCAGAGTTATGGGTGGAGCCAAGAAGAGAGGTATAGTCCAAGCCGAGAAGGCCCAAAGGATCAAAGAAGAGAAGAAAAAAGGCAAAAAGAAAGCCGACGTGGAAAAGAAACCCCAAATGGGGGGGTTGCCTAAAATTGACGATAAGGCATTGGTTTCTGAACTTCAGAAGATGAAAGCGGTAACTCCTACAACTGTTGCCGCAGCCTACAGCGTCAGGATAAGCGCTGCGAAGGGCTTTCTAGAGGAACTGGAGCGGCGGGGCTTGGTTACTCTTGTGGAAGGATGTAAAAGGCTTAAAATCTACAAGCCTACAGTGGCAGAAACGCCCCAAGCAGCAGCTCCTGTAAGCTGACCTGTCGTCTACTCCCGGTCAACACGGATCACTGCCCCCTCTTTAACGGAGTTGAAAAGCTCTAGGTTCTCAGTTATCTTGCCCACCACGTTTACAGGGCTGTAGGGCTGAGAGGTTCCATAGAAGATGCAGAAGGCGTTCCCCAAGGGCCAGTAGGCCAAGGCTCCTGTTTCTACATGTTTCTTGGCTTTCTCCGCTCCAACCTTAAGGGGAGTAGTAAAGTACACCTCCTCCTGCCAATGTGCAGCCTTGCCATCGAAGGGCAGCAACTTGGTTATAGCTGCAACTGTCTTCGGAGCTAAAAACCGGGTTAACTCACCCCTACTCGTACCGACAGCCTCCACGGACAACTTTATCGATACCTTAGAGAGGCTCTCCATTTGGATCACATATACAATTACCACGAGTTAATTTAACCGTTCCATTCACTATCCGTTCCTACACTCATAATCGTTCAGTAAAAAGGGGTTTTGATAGTTATGTGTTTGAGAATTAAATCAGTTCTCCACTGGTTCTTTTTTCAGTCCTATCAGCCCTATATGTGCTATTATGCCAACTATTATTCCCCATGTTATTCCATAGACACCTATAACTGTCGCCATCAGTATCATGGTCATATATTCCGTTCTATGTTTGACCATGCCGAGCGATACATAAGCACATACAATAGCTGTTAAAATTAAAGTGAGATGTAGCGCTATAGGCAATAGTGGTTGAGCTAAAGAAATTGCTGGCCACAAGAATATTAACACAAATGCAAGCATGTAGAATGATGTTGTGCCTTCATATGCTGTCTTTTCATAGCAATGCAGTCTTGCAAATTTCTCCCAGATGAAAGCAGTTACACCGGTCCATACTGGACCGTGTAGAGGTATAAACGGTCCTCCCGTAAACAGATGGGCAAGATTTCTTATGGCTAGGGCAAGGTGGGATCTTTTATGATTAACCACTGCCTCTGGGTCATCTCTTGCCTTCTTTGCAGAACTTATTATTGCTTCGCCTGTAATCATATCGCCAAACGCAATAACATAGATAGCGAACACCAAAGGTATAGCTGTAACAAACATGTCGAGGGTCGGCCAACCAATGCTATAAGGCAGCATCATCGCAAAATAATCGGAAACTGGTGGAACATAGATTCCCCACTTAAACATGTAAGTTAGCTCACCCCCAAGATATCCGGTAATACCTGCTGTAACCAGACCTACCAAGTAGGCAAGCGAAGCTAGATAGAAAACCGATTTATGTTTCTTCCTAATTTTTCCAATCCAAGGAGAAAACATCAGAAAAACTGCAACGCCACTGGCGGTTAGGCAAGTTACTGGTAGAGAAATTATCCTCTCGTATTCACCTAAGAAAGCCGCTAGTGCAGCCCCTAAGATTATGCCCGACTTTATGCTCGGTGGAACCCATGAAATAAATCTTTGCCCTAGACCTGTAACTCCGAAAAATAGGAATACAAGTCCCACAAGTAACATTACCGCTGTCATTGCCATCACAGCATCTGGCCCTGGTTGAAACGCTGCCAAGAACATGAGAACAAGCGGCAAGGCAGGCGTTATCCAACCGGGGGCATAAGGATCGCCAAATAGAAAAGTTTGAGACCAAACGAAGAAAACTTGGAATACCATCACAAACCAAGCTACCTCGAAAGGTAAGCCGAAGAACGTTGTAAATAAGTATCCAACAGCCCCGCCTGTCATTAGCGAAATAAATCCGCCCTGCAAAAAATCCACTGGGTCAAACCGGACATGTATACCGGGAATTCTGATGCAGAAGGGGCCCCAACGAACCGCATTGCGGTAAGATCGCACTTAAAACACCTACACTGACCCCTTTGAATGACTAAGTAACTATTCGTAGAGTTTTTAATACTTTCCTCATTTC
>DAOVDL010000115.1 GCA_030669485.1 Candidatus Bathyarchaeota archaeon | reverse complement strand
GACCGCAACCTCCTTACCGCAGCCACATACACCTTTCTCTCCCTTAAGTCTGTTTACACCACAATGTCTCATACAGAAGCGGCAGCCAACGAGAATTCTCTTGACTATCTCAACCTTTAGGTCGAGGTAGGATGTATGGGGATCTTCAAGATCCTTAAGTTTAACGTTCCCTGAATCTAGATCTGACTCCAGATGGTAGAACTTCTCCGTCAGCCTCGCGTGGAGTTTCCACAGGTTTTCCTCAGAGTCGCGCTCACTGAAGTTGGCTGGTAGCTTTTTGGCTACTTGGAATTTAGCATACTTATGGTTTGTTGAAACATCGAGGTACCTGCCTAAGCTTACTCCGCGCATCCCATCCTTGGGAGGGGAGACAGCGTTGGGGCGGAGGGAATTACCCATTTCGATGGCCGTCCTAACTTCGAGTGGATACGGGGACGCTGGTGCTGATAAACCTATAGTGATCTGCGGAACAAATAAAACATCTTAACGTTATATCTAGTTCAGGAGTGATGTGAACTTGCTGGTTGTTCCAGGCCCTGCATCGAGAGAACTTGGAGAAGCAGTGGCCAAGAGAATTGGTTTGGATGCTGTGAGGGTTGAGTCCAAGCTCTTCCCCGACGGTGAATGTTACGTAAGGCTTGAGTCGGATGTAAATGGTGAGGATGTTGTAATAGTTCAGTCGACGTACCACCCTCAGAACACCCACCTAGTACAGCTTCTGCTGCTGGCAGACTTGGTTAAGAAGCGTGGAGCCAGAGAAGTGATAGCAGTTGTGCCCTATCTTGCCTATGCTAGGCAGGATAAATCCTTTAGGCCTTATGAGGGCGTGAGCATAGAGACTGTTCTGGGTCTCCTGAAGTGTGTAGGCGTCAAAAGCCTCATAACAGTGGATGTTCATACACCCGAGGTCTTCGCCAAAGCTGGTTTCCCCTGTAAGGATCTGACCGCGGTTGGAGTGTTGGCTGAACATCTATCCACATTAGGCCTGAAACAGCCGATAGCCTTCGCTCCAGATGTTAAGGCGTTGAGGATGGCCAAGAAGGCGGCTGAGATTCTAGGTGGAGAGTATGGCAACTTCAGGAAGGAACGTGACCGCGTTACAGGTGAAATAAAGATGTCCCCTGAGTGTAGGCATAGCGTTGATGGAAAGGATGTTGTAGTCTTCGATGACATTATCAGCAGTGGATCCACCATGGCAACAGCTGTGAAGATGCTTAAGGAAAGGGGAGCACGCCGGGTTTTTTCAGCCTGCACTCACCCACTGCTGACGGATGAGATCCATAGGCGAATACTTGACAGCGGCGCTGTGGAGGTTGTTGGAACAGATACAGTATCCAGTGCAGTAAGCGTTGTCTCTGTCTCTCCGCTCATAGCTGATGCGGTGAGTAAATAACCGCAATTACATTAGAGCAGAGGTATAAGGATGGAATTATTGAGAGCGGCAAGGAAGAAGATTGTTCCTTAACATATAGGTTGCTGTGCGTTGAGTCGGATCTTCGTTCTGCTTTCAGGGGAGAACTCCACGCTACCCAAAGCAGAGGTTAAGGCTGTTTTAGAGGCAGAGGGTTACGCTTACAGGGTGATTGAAAGTCAAAAACGTTTTTTAAGACTGGAAGCCCCTGAGGTTGCTGGCGCTATGCTGGGAACTCGATCCTCATACTGCCGCTTTTGTCTCATCGATCGTGTTAACTGCGACGCTGAGGGTAATGAGGTGGAGCACGCAATAACCACAGCTCCCTTCGAGAGGTATATATCTCCACAGGAGAGCTTCGCTGTGAGGTTGAGAAGCATTCAAGGAGAAGTGATGAGACATGGCTCATCCAAGCTTGAAGGCAAGCTCGGTAAGTTTATCCTAGACTCTGCGAAGGGGCTCCGCGTCGACTTAAATAATCCTGACCACCTGTTCCTAGGAGTTGTACTCGGCCACCGTTTCATCTTTGGACCAGTTGTAGGTGAAGTGGGCGGCAAGGGTTTCGCAGCTAGGCTTCCGAGGAAGAAGCCCTTTTACCATCCTTCATCCCTACAGCCAAAGTTGGCGAGGTGTATGGTCAATCTCTCCCGCGCTTCCAAGGGGAGTTTGGTTTTAGATCCCTTCTGTGGAACAGGAACCATTCTGATAGAAGCTGGTCTGATGGGCATCGAAGCGATGGGCATTGACCTCCAAAGGCGTATGGTTCAGGGAGCAGAGAAAAATATTGCCTACTACGATGTCGAGGGGATACATCTCATTAGAGCTGACAGTCTCTCGCCTCCAGTTAAGGAGATTGACTTCGTGGCGACGGATCCCCCATATGGGAGGGTTTCTTCAACACTTGGGGTGCCAGCGTCGGAACTGTTGAAAAGGTTTTTAGCTGTAGCTCACGACGTATTGGCAACAGATGGTTATCTCTGTATTGCTTTCCCTGCAAGTATGAATCTGAGCGATACTGCAGGCGACCTCGGCTTCAAAACTGTTGAGAGGCATAAGGTCTACATCCACAGAAGCTTAACTAGAGAGATTGCAGTATTTAGGCAGGTGTAGAGATGGGCTTGCGTCTAACTTTTTTAGGAACAGCGGGTAGCGTTCCCACCCAGCAGAGAAGCCTGCCCGCGATAGCTCTTAGATATGAGGGACAGCTCATCCTCTTCGACTGTGGAGAGGGCACTCAGAGACAGATGATACGCGGGAAGATAGGTTTCTCAAAGCCGATGCAGATCTTCATAACCCATCTGCATGGTGACCACATCTTTGGTTTGCAAGGTCTACTTCAGACTATGTCCCTACTCGGAAGAAGAGAGAAACTTGGGATTTTTGGTCCTCCAGGCATCAGCAGTTTCATCGAGGCTGCTAGGAGCTGCATCGAGTTTCACCTCAGGTTTCCAGTCGAGATAAAAGAGGTAAAAGGGGGCACAGTATATCGGGGTAGGGGATATAAGATTCTGGCAAAGTGGACTAAGCACTCCCTACCAAATCTGGCTTATGCCTTTGTGGAGAATGAGAAGCCAGGGAAATTTTACCCTCAGAAGGTGCGTCGCCTTGGCATACCAGAGGGCCCGCTATGGCACAGGCTTCAACATGGTAAGAGAGTTAAGCTTCCAAACGGCAAAGTGGTTGAGCCAGCGGAAGTGGTTGGCCGTCCAAGACGCGGAGTGAAGGTCGTCTACACTGGAGATACCTCACCCTGCCGGGCCGTCTTGAAGCTGGCTGAGGGTGCTGATCTCCTAATACATGACTCCACCTTTGACGATAAACTGGCGGAGAGAGCCAAATCAGACTGGCATAGCACTCCCAGCCAGGCAGCCAAGATAGCGAGGGAAGCCTCAGTGAAGAAGTTGATACTTACCCACATCAGCGGTCGATATGTAGATGTAAAGTTATTGACGGAACAGGCTAAGAAGGTCTTTAAGAATGTTGAAGTTGCCGAGGATTTTATGCAAGTAGCGGTCTAGCAGGCTCAGGAAAAGGGTGGAAAGTAAACTAGAAAACAGTATGTCTAACCTATCTCTACAAGTTTATGCCTTTCAGTCCAACCGCCTACTATCCTCACCGGTCTACTGAAATGTTTCGCCAAGAGCTTGAGGAGAGCCCTATTGGCTTTTCCCTTCTCTGCAGGTGCCCGCACGGAGACTATATATTCACTCGCTCCCACCTTCTCCAAGCGGTCTTCTTTCGCCCTTGGCTTGACCAGAACCTTTATCCTCAAATCTATGTTCTCCAGTAGTTCTGAACAGGT
>DAOVDL010000100.1 GCA_030669485.1 Candidatus Bathyarchaeota archaeon | reverse complement strand
CGGGCTGAAAGCAGGTAGCCAAGTAGCAATAAAATATCAGCCAGACATGTCTCTTCTTATCACCCCGAAAGTCGAATTGAAGCCTAAAGAGACTAGGGAGACGGTATTGGAGGTAACTGGGAAGCTAAGCCCCAAGGCAGTTATAAGCGAATTTATCGCCACATACCTTGTAGGATATAATGTTATAAGAGTAAGGTTCCACCCCCAAACCACGAAGCACCGAATCGCCTTAAAAGAAGCCATAAAACGAAAACTGATGGGCGTAGAGATAATAGAAGAGTCAACCAGTGAAATGACGGCACAATGCTTGCTTGGATATAAAGAACTTTCTGCCGATAGGGCTCTAAGCCGAATGAGCACCTTGACTTCTTCGATGCATAAAGACGCAGTGAGTGCTCTGGTTAACTGTGACTTGGAGTCGGCTAAAGAGGTTGTTGAAAGAGATGATGAAATTGATAGGTTCTACTTCTTTATTGTTCGAATGCTGAAAGAAGCGGTATTCAATAGGGCGATGGCAGAGGAGATAGGGTTAACTGGTCCCCGTGACTACCTAGGATACCGGCTTATGGTGAAAAGCATAGAGAGAGTTGCCGACCACTCAGCTAGAATAGCCTACACCGCCCTAACTATCAAATGCCCTCTAAACAAGAATGTAATTAAGGAAATTAGCCATATGAGCGCACTGTCACAGGAGGTTTACCAGAACGCCATCAAAGCACTTTACAGAAGTGACATAAACTTAGCCCACGACACGATTGCAAAAATTAAAGAAGTTTCAGCGCTTGAAGAGAAAATTATCAAGATACTCTTAAACCTCAAACTCACCAATGATATTGTAATTAAGCTCAGAATAATTCTGGAAAGCATCAGAAGAATAGCTGAATATGGAACAGATATAGCAGAGACAGTATTGAACCTCTTCATAGAAAAAGAGTTAAAACAAGAGAATCAAATGCTTTCCTCGCCTGAATAGAAAATTAACAGAAACATCATACGAAAAAAGTATCGTTTTCGCCGAAATCGACTTAAACCCCATTGCTTCCAGTCTTTAACTGAAAAAGCTCCAGTAACATACCATCCACCGCACCAACCCGCACCGTCGGTTTATACCATCATACTTGCCCCTCTGGAACCCTATCAGGGGCATGAGCGACGGTATATTGTAACCCGGCTCTCCGAATACGCCGAACTACATGGGGGTAGAGAATGAGCTCCTCCACCTCAAGCTCCTCCGCCAGATCAGGGCTTATCTCTGAAAGCCTCTCAGCAAGTCTCCTGAGGCCTCCCTTCTCCGAGAAGGATGCCATAACCGAGGGGTGGCAGCTCACCCCCGCCGATTTCAGGTTTCTCAGAGCTTTGAGTTGAAGTTCAAAGCCTTCAGGTTTACCTCCGGTTAGGAGCTGGAACTCTTCTTCGCTGCATCCTTTGAGGGAGACCCTTACGTGGATGAACTTATGGGGGGTGAGGTCTGAGGCGTAGTCTTCGTCGTAGCCTATTGGTATGCCGTTGGTCTCTACTATGAAGTTGAAGCCTGAGCCGTGGAGGTGGTTGAGAAGTTGGAGGAGATGGGATTTGCCGATGGTTGGCTCCCCGCTACTGACTCTAAGCTGCTTCAGCCCCCGCCTCCTCGCCACAGCTGTCAGGGCTTCCGCTATCTTCTCTGCAGTGTAGAATCTGCCCACTTTATTTGAGTGGTAGAGGATGGCATCTGAGACCCAGCAGAACCTGCAGGATAGACCGCATCCCACGGCATCCGCTGTAACGCAGCCCCCGTACCATCGAGCTGCCCTCACGCGGTAATACTTCTTCTCCTGTCCCTCTGGACCCTCCCTAGTAACCAGCCTCTCGACTGCAAGATGTCTCTCAACAGGGTCGTACGTCAATGTGTGAGGCCTCTCAGCGCGGGATGTGGATGCATGAGGCAACGCTGTGACTGCCGGTCTCTCAGACCTACACCTCATCCTTCTCTCGGGCACCTCTCCTAACCTTAACTGCTACTCCTCTCTCGAAGGCAAGCATCTCAGAACCGCTCAGCACGGCTCTACCCACTGCAAGAAGCCGGTCGCTGCCCTCCGTGGACACGGCCACCTCGTCCCGTGGCCTTATCTCAGGGTCAGCGTCCATGACATGTTTAGCGAAGACCGTGCAGCCGTCTTCTATGAAACTTGCCACATCAGCTTGCACCATCACCCTGAGACGAGGTGGCTTGAAGCCCTTGAGCAGCCTCCGGAATCCTTGAGGTGTGAGGGTGAAGGTGCCTGTAGTCGGTCTCAGGGTGGCTAGAAGTTGCTCCTTAAAGTAGACGTATCTCATTCTCCCGGTTCTCTTGGAGCGCATCACCCTACCACTCTTGGGGAAGAGTAATTTACCTGCCCCCCTACCGAACTGGTAGTCTGCTATGCTCCTCAGCTTGATGAGATCTGCCTCTTCCAAAGTTTACTCGTCCCGCTGGCTGGTAAGGTAAAGATATAACTTTGTTGATATTAAATAAGGTGAAGGAGAGCGGAGGAGATTTCTATATGAGACGTTTCAACCCGAGGCAGGTCAAGAGAATGATGGATCGGATGGGGATGGGTACCCGTGAAATGTCAGAGGTTAAGGAGGTCATTTTCCGAACCAACGAGAAGGAGCTTCATGTCAAGAACCCCTCTGTCACCGCTATAGAGATGCAAGGCCAACAGCTCTTCCAAGTAGCTGGAGAGGGCCTTGAGGAACGTGAACTTTCAGCTGGGGAAGAAGCCCCTAAGCTAAGCATTTCGGAGGAGGATGCCCAACTTGTGGCAGATCAGGCTAACGTCAGCCTTGAGGAGGCTA
This sequence comes from Candidatus Bathyarchaeota archaeon, assembly GCA_030669485.1. Next base: position 1,093 of record DAOVDL010000100.1, on the reverse strand, counting down.
AAGCCACGCTAGAGTCAACGGGAGGTGACTTGGCTCAGGCCATCCTGATTCTAACTTCCAAGAGAAAATAGGTGAATAGCGGCAGCTCAGACGGGGGAGGGGAGCACCGTTTCTGCTTTCTCCTTTTCAGCCGCCTCATGGATTTTCTTTATACGCTTCAGACGGAAGAAGTCTTCTCGTTCACGTTGCTCAAGCTGCATCTGAATGAAGCGTATGGTGTTCTCAAACCTCGGTATTATGATGTTCTCCAAGGCGTTGACGCGCCGTTTAGTCATTGTGATAACCTCAGCCAGCTTCTTTACAGCGGTCTCAGCCTCAGCCAACTCTGAGATAAGGGCAAGGGCTTTCTCCATCTCCTTCACAGCGTCGTCTAGAGCTGCAGAGGTTTCAGGGATATTGTACCACCAACCCTTCTCAGGTCTCTCCTTTACATCCAACTCAAAGAAGGGAAGGGTCACGCCGATGATGCTCCGGCTCTTCTCCCGAACCACATACCTCTCCGGGATGTTGTGAGAGATCTCTTGAAGGCTTCTGGATCCCATGGCCAGCTGGGCAGTCATGAAAGACTTGAAGGCAACGTCTAGAGCTTTACTCAGCTTCTCTCGAAGAGGCCCTATATTTCGGATGGCCTCGAAGAAGTGGAGGAGCAAGGCATCCCTCTTCTCAACCAACAGGTCGTGGCCCCTGTGGGCAAGCTTCACCCTCCGCCTAAGCATAAGTAGTTCAAATCTGGTTGCATGAGCCCCTGCAATTACCTCAGTCGCCATTGAGCTTCTGGCCCCTTAGAAGGAACTATCTATAGCTTTGCGCTAAACCTATTATATTTTTAGTATATCTAATCATGGAGTGGTAAGTTTGGATGTTTTTATCTCTCATCTGTGAACCACTCTTGCTTGATGAAGCGCCACTCCCCCATTAAGGTTTCGTAGAGATTATCCGAGTCCTCTACGGTCTCATATCTTTCAAGTGCCGCGGAAAGCTTCTGAGCTATAACATGGTAGCAGAGCGATGTATCGTTATCTACTACCCTGAAATAGAAGTCATCGCAACTACAGTAGTTAGCTGTAGGTATGACTTGGTAATCCTTCTCCTT
>DAOVDL010000089.1 GCA_030669485.1 Candidatus Bathyarchaeota archaeon | reverse complement strand
GTTTCAAAAAACACAAGGTTGGTTTTCTTAACTTCATTCAGGATGTTACACCGCTATGTGATTGCATACAGGCTGGTTTGCCGGTTGTCCAAGATGTCGGCATACTAGCGTCTCTAGATCCTGTGGCTATCGATAAAGCATCTATTGACCTGATAGATCGCTCGCCAGTTATACCAGGTTCGACATCCGTAAAGCCTCCGGATATTTTAGGGAAGATCCATAATATCAACAGCCTCATCCAAATGCAAATTGCTGGAAAGTTGAATTTAGGAGCCACACGGTACCGATTGATCGAGATTTTGAAGTAGGGTCATACGATAAATTCCTACCGGCGAGCCGTCATCTAGCTCGAGATAACACCGCCATATTAGTTATTCTTTTAAATGAGATCCGATATTAGTTCTCCAACTGTTTGAGGTAAAGAAAGTGGCTTTCCCCAGAGAGGCAACCGAGCAGCTTCGACGGCGAATCTTAGAGAATTGTCAAGACCATATCAGGAAAGTTGTCGATGACTTTCGAGAGGTATACATGGCCATGGTTGCTTACCAGAATGGAGATGAGAATCAGATTCTGCATCACCACAGTAAAGTGGTGAAGCTTAGCGATGAGTCAAACGAGATAAAGAGAACCATTCTAAGGGAGGTAGCTGAGGCTGGGGCGATGCTTAACAGCCGTGAAGACTTCTTCAGGCTTTCCTCCGAGGTCAACACAATTGCCGACTACTGTGGAGGAGTCTCATATCGGCTGACTGAGTTGGCGAAAAGGAAGTGGAAAGGTGATAAGGATCTGTTAAAAGATCTGGGCAGCCTCGCGGAAGCGTCCTTGGACTGCGTTATGCGGTTGAGAGAAACTATTATGGCTCTGAGCTATGGTGGTGCCAAGGTTATCGAGTTGGGTAAGAACGTAGAGTCGGCTGAGAGCATTGTTGACAGCATCTACCGAAAGGTGGATATGAAGATCGTATCCAGCAACATGAAGCTTCCTCAGCTTTTTCTCTTCAGGGAGATAGCAATGTTCCTTGAGGATATAGCCGATGTTTCCGAGAACGCCAACGACATAGCGGGGATACTAGCAATAACCACATAGTAGCTTGTATGGGTCTATGTCTACCGGAAAATTCAGAGCTCACCTCGTCGAGAACAGGCTTGTTATATGGGACTCTAAAGAGGGCAGTGAACTCTTTAAGTTAGGATACTACGGCAAGCCTCTTGGAATCCCCAAGCCCAAGAGCCCTGAGTTCGATGTCCCCCTTCTTCTAGACTTGATGGAAGGCGTCTACTTGGCTGAGAAAGGTAAACTCTACATATATGAGGGGGAGGCGAAGCTGCCGAGGAGGGAGCTTGTTAAACGTGCCAAGCAGATATATCAAGACTTCCACTTGAAGTATCAGGTTTATAGAGAACTTCGTGAGCATGGCCTCATCGTCCAGCCGGGAATAAAGTTCGGCTGCGACTTTGCAGTATATGAGCGGGGACCGGGCATCGACCATGCACCCTTCCTCATCCAAGTGAAGAAGCCAACCGAGAGTCTGGATGCCATAGAGATCGTTCGGGCAGGAAGGCTTGCCACTACAGTTAGGAAACGTTTCATCATAGCGGTGCCAACGGGCAAGACTGGGGACATAGAATACCTGATGTTCAAGTGGTGGAAAGCATAATTTCCAAGGTTTACTTACAGAAATAGATGCCCCTACGTGGGCTTTTTAATTTTTACTTGAAAACCTGCCCAGTCTTTTCAGACCAGAAGAGTAGGTCAAGTTCATCTAGGGGAATTTCAACCTTTTCTGAGAACAACCCCATCTTACGCTCTATCACAAGATACCTCTTCTTGGTGAGCGCTCCCCACTCGCCGATGATGCCAAGTTCACGGAGGCTGTTCAGGATATGTCTGTCTAATATAGCCAGATCACCTCCGAGACCGATATTTCTGAGGAAGTGACTTGCCTCCTTCATTCCAAATCCTTTTACATTATCCACCAACCACTCCCGCAGCTCAGTTGCAGTTGAGAAGGACTTTAACTTACTTTTAATTTTAAGCTGCCCGTTGGTGGAGAAAAGTTCCCTAGCCGCAACAATGTACTCAGCTTTCCTTCTATTGAATCTTACAGGTTTGAGGTAAGATCTGATCTGCTTAGCATCGCCTCGGCAGAGAGTGCCACTTCTTAAGAGAGAAAGAACTGCTTCCCAGCAGGCCGTTGCCTTGGACTGCGGCGTACAGATGCAGAAACAGAGTTCCGCGAAGACCTCCTCCTCAGATCCGTTCAAAGTTTTCTCGAATTCTTTAAGCCGACTCTGAATCTCATCCCTCTTAGCTCGGTAGGAGTTAACCAACTCTGTTATGTTCTTCACTTTTGCAGACTCCTAGGGATGAATGTTGGGGTCGGTAATTTTTACATTACTGATATCTTTATGTTTAAAGGAAAATTTTTAGCTTTGCATCTCTTTTCTATTGCTCAGGTAGATTCGAACGAACATGAGAACTGTGCTTCTAATAACGTCACTCCTCCTATTCCAAACCCTCTCAGTAGGTGTGTTTACGGGCTCTGATCTCGGAGCCTCAGCTGAGTCCTCGGAAGAGGACATCCAAGCGGAGGTCCAGATGGTTATGGATCGTGTTGAGGCGATCAGGAAGTTGACCTTCAAACACGAGGTTCCAGTTGAATTTATAGATCGAAGTGAACTTGAGGAGATCTATGGCACCTCGGAGGATGACCCGGTCTTCTGGGAGATAGCTCAACAGGAGTATGAAGCTCTATACATTCTCACTGAGGACTTCTCAGCAGCGGAAACAACCAGTTCCTTCTACACTGGCGCCGTACTAGGCTACTACGACTGCGCAGAAGACAAAATAGTCATTGTTAGGGGTGAGGGAGAGTTGGATGAATCCCTCCTAGCCCATGAGCTAACCCATACGCTTCAGGATCAGTACTTTCCAGCGGTTCTGGAGTTCAGCTCCAACATGTCCGACGACTCCTTCGCCAACACTGCATTGGTTGAAGGAGACGCTAAAACCGTTGAAGGTGAATACCTTGTCAACTGTCGATTAGGTTTGTATGGTGACTGCACCCTCGCGTCTGGGGGTGGGGGAGGCGGAGTTTCCATGATGCCCCCCAGCTTCACCCTTCTACATTACTTTCCCTACCTCGAGGGACCTCACTTCATAGAGTACCTGCGCGAGCGAGGAGGGTGGGATGCAGTTAATAAAGCATTTGAGAACCCTCCTCAAAGCACGGAGCAGATTATTCATCCCAACGAGTATGGTGTAGATGAACCCGTGGAAGTTAAGGTTCAGGATAGAAGTTCAAGTGGATGGGAGAACATCGGCACAGATATTCTAGGGGAGTTTGCCATCTTCACTATGTTCTGGGGGCAGGGAGTGGTTCCTCTCATCGCGAAGGGGGAGGGGGTAACCTATCTTTCTCCCCTATCATCAGGGTGGGGCGGCGACGAGATGGTTATCTATAGGCGTGGGGAGGACCACGGTTATGTTTGGGAGACAGTTTGGGATGATGCAGGGGAGGCTATGGAGTTCTTCCAAGGCTACCAGCTGATGCTCTGGCTTATGGGTGCAACTAGAAGCCATGACATCTGGAGGGTGGATTCAGATGACTATGTTCGAGTGCAATTAGAGGGCGACACCACCACGATAGTGAATGCCCCAACCCTGGAAGGGGTTGAGGAGATCTATCCCCTAACTGAGAGTCTGCCCATTGAGGTGGTAGAGCTGAAACTCCTGAACTTGGAGGGAAGCGGGGTAGATAAGGGGCAGGTTGGAATCCAGATGAGGCTTGCAGCCACCCTTACCAACACAGCGGATACAAGTCAAAAAGCACTCTGCCTCATCCAAGTTACGGATGAGGAGGGGAGGGTTGTACACATAGGCTTTGTTGAGGCATCAATTCCTGTGGGGGAGACCCTCCCCCTCAAGGCAGCATGGACACCTGAAGCACTAGGCATCTACAGTGCCCAAACATTTGTGTGGGAGAGTTGGGAAAAACCTCAACCCTTATCTCAAACATATAGCAGCGGGATTAAGGTTGAGGATTACCCCTCAACACGTATGGATATTGCTTTAGCCTTCCCATGAGGCACCAATAGGTGTTGAAAGGGAGTGGGAAAGGTGTCTCTATAGAAGAGGAGAATATGAAGAGCACCCCTCTGGAAACATCTCTCCTA
>DAOVDL010000057.1 GCA_030669485.1 Candidatus Bathyarchaeota archaeon | reverse complement strand
ACTGGCATCTCTGAGGCTGGACAGCCCACTTCCAAAACCCTGCCCGCCGATGTTAACATTGTTAGCATTGTTCAACAATGTTTAACATTGTTAATACCCCCCCTCTTCGCCCACCCAGTTAAACCCACTATAAAAACAGGTCAAAACATCCCACTCACTCAACAGAGCCACACACCTGCCACGCTGCGCAGCAGTCAACACCTCACCCATCTAACGCCTAATCACTATAGCCATCCCCTGGCCGCCGCCAACACATAACGTAGCCAAACCGTACTCAACATTCCTCCTCCCCATCTCATGGAGCAACGTAACCACAATTCTGGTTCCAGTGCAACCAATAGGATGCCCAAGAGATATACCGCTACCATGCAGGTTGGTGTTATCCACGCTGAGACCCAGCTCACGCATACAGGCTAAAGCCTGAACAGCGAACGCCTCATTAAGCTCAACTAAACCTATATCATCAAGAGTCAACCCTGCCAGCTTCAAAGCCTTCCTAACCGCAGGAATAGGCCCCAAACCCATATACCTCGGATCCAAAGCACTGGAAGCAAAACTTACAATGGTTCCCATAGGTTCAACGCCATACTGACCCGCCCTCTCCCTGCTCATGAGAATTGTAGCCGCAGCAGCATCGTTAATGCCGGAGGCATTTCCAGCGGTCACCGTACCATCCCTCTTAAAGGCAGGAGGAAGCCGCGCCAGTTTCTCTAAACTAGTATCCATAGGCCTCTCATCCGTATCGAAAACAATTGGCTCCCCCCTCCTCTGAGGTACAGCAACAGGCACAATCTCCTCCTTGAAGGTTCCGTCCTTAATAGCAACGCGAGAACGCTGATGACTCATCAAACTAAGTTCATCCTGCTCCTCCCGCGTAATACCATACTTCCCCGCAATATTCTCAGCAGTCATCCCCATATGATAGCCGCTGAAGATCTCAAATAACCCATCAAAAACCATCATATCTATAAACTCCCCCCGACAGCCCACATCCATCCGGTAACCCCAACGCGCCTTCGGAAGCACATACGGCGCACTACTCATATTCTCCATTCCCCCCGCTATCACTACACCCGCCGCCCCAGTCATTATCGACTGAGCTCCCAAAGTGATCGCCTTCAAACCTGAGGCACAGACCTTGTTAACTGTGAATGCTGGTGTCTCTTTGGGGAGACCTCCGTAAATCGCTACCTGCCTCCCAGTATTCTGACCCTGACCACCTTGAAGAACATGCCCCATAATCACCTCATCAACCTGAACGGTCTTCAGGGATTCATCCCAATCGTAATACTTCTTCTCTAAATCGGTCAGCCCCCCACCCTTCAACGATTCTGGCAAACTATCCAGTAACTCTTTTGACAGCTGAGGCCTCAAACCAGCTCGCCTCATAACCTCCCTTATAACCAATGCCCCAAGATTAACCGCCGGAACATCTCGCAACGCCTTTCCGAAGACGCCTATCGGCGATCTAACCCCCTCAACGATTACTGCCTCATTCATTGTTTCATACACCCCACATTAACCATCAGCAAACTTGGTAAGTAACCCTTCAAACCCGTTTACATTGTACTAACTTTTATTGCTTCCTCAACATGTCTAAGTTAGAGCCTTAGCTTTTTCTGTTCCCAACCAATTCAACAATAAATATAGGTGTTAAGCTCAACCTCAGATTTACGGCAGCCAACTAAATACCATAAAAGACCGCTATGCCAACAGAATTTAGCGCTATCAGGGAGTAACCGTCATAATTTTTCTAGCTATTTCCGGATACTTTGCGATGAAAAATAGCTCGCTATCCGTTAAAGGCTTCTGTGTATGAACATTTGCATACCTCACAAGTTCCAGTATTTTAGCAGCCTCTTCATCGCTCTCAAATTTTAACTTCAATTTACTGTAGACATTCCTAAATCCTTTGATACCGCTGTATTCTCCCACCACAATCTCCGAACCCGTCTCAACTATCTCATATTGCTTCCTACCAAGCTCGTCGAAGTCGTAGAGTTCATAGTTGCGCCTATCTTTAAGAACACCGTCAGCATGAATTCCTGAACTGTGGGAAAAGATATTCCCCCCTACACCTGGCTGATTTATGGGAATAGGCACCTTAAAGGCATAGGACGCATACTTTGAGATCTCCCAAGCTTTTGAAAGGTCAACATGCCCCTCTAGATGATACTTCCCACGGAACCCATTTGCCTTCTTCAACGCCAGTACAGTGGATACCAAGTCAGCGTTTCCCGCTCTTTCTCCCATCCCGTTCACGGTTACATTTATGTACGCATCGACGCCACCATCAACAGCCCCTTTGGCACCCATGACCGAGCAAGCAACAGCCAGGCCAAGGTCATTATGGCAGTGAAGTTCTATTCCTATCTTAACCCTCTCAGCTAGCCTTCGAATTCGGGTATAGATGGTCTGAGGATCGTCACACCCCAAAGTATCGCAGTATCTTATCCTGTCCGCACCACCCTCTTTTGCAGCCAGGGAGAACTCTGTAAGATCCTTATCACTGGTTCGAGACGCATCCTCTGCATTCACACCCACGGTCTTGACGCCCTTCTTCTTAGCGAAGACTAAGGCTTCAACCATCATATCCAGAATGTCTTTTCTCGTCTTTTTACCCCTGAACTTACTCTTTATCATCTGGTCAGATGTTGAGATTGAGATATTCAGGTGCTTTATCTTCGTAAGCCTGAGAGCTTCTTCTACATCCCCCCGAGTAGCTCTTGTCCACCCGCTGAGTATGATGGGTTTGAGGACACCCACCTCAGCAAGTTCTAAGTTTCCATTAATGTAATTAGTCTCGTGGTGAGTGGCGGGGAAACCTAGCTCACTTTGGTAGATACCCATATCGTTAAGATACATGTTTACAAGGGTCTTTTCAAGCTTGGCTAACCCCAACCTCGATGTCTGCACGCCATCCCTATTCGTCACATCAATTAGATAGATCTTGTTTTTACCCATCTGGCCATCAACAAAGGGAAGTTTCAGATATATATAAACTGGTAGGTAACAAACGAAAAAATGCCTGAAAATAAAGGATGAACAGCAACTAGTTTTCTTTTATCTTAAAAAACAATATATAGCATCTTGCAGTTAGATCCGAAACACTAATCGACCATAATGTAACGGGGTTTCACAATTTATTCAACTAGGCAAAATATTTGGTAAAAAGAAACCACCCGAATCAGTAAATATAAAAATCACAGAACTGGACAGATGGCTAGCAGATGAAACAGCTAATTTCACTCAAACCTTCAGCAAAGACGCTGGAAAAACTCTAACTAACATCAAAAATACGGCAGATAAGTTGAAGGTCGATATCGAAGAATTTGAAAAACTAGAGATAAGTGAGGATTTACTTCCCCACATCAGACAGGTTGCCATAAGTAACCGCGTAGGCTTCATAAAGCGAATCAACGGACTGGTAGCAGCGTTTAAAGTTCCCCCAAACTTGGAGTTTGAGGAAGTAAGACATTTCTACGATTCCACAATGCCGCTTCTTAACAATACCCGCGAGAGAATCCGAAAGCATCTTCGGTATTTCAGAGGGGTATCCAAGCACGGAGTTTTGGAAAAAAACCTAAAGGGTGTTGAAGTGTTGAAGCATCTTTTAGAAAGTCTTGGGAACACTATAGAAGATAACAAGGGCATCCTGCTATCTGTAGAAAAATCTCGCAACTTAATAGGAAGAATAACTGAGCTGAGAAAACCTCTGAAAGATAAAGAGAGCACCCTCCGTCTAGAAGGGGAGGTGAATCAGGCAAAGGATTACCTCCTGAAAACAGATAGAAAGATCAAACTTCTGATGGAGAATGCTGAATGGCAGAAGTTTACTAGTTATTTGAAGATGGAAGAGAAAGTGAAATCAGAATTAAAAGAGGTTAGTGATGAGATAGTTCGGAACATCTCTCCCTTGAACAAATCTTTCAAAAAATTTGAGAAACTTCTAGACAAAGAGCAGGACATGTTTGAAAAAAGAGCAAGCCTCGAGCTTTATGCCCGTTCACCAATCGACGCCATTGAACAAGATACAGACCTTGAAGATCTGAACTTGATCCTCAAACTCATAAAAACATGTATTGAGACCGGTAGGTTAGAATTGAAGAGTGAGAAACAGGAAAAAACGCTGACACAGATAAGAAACATCCAAGAGTCAGACAGGTTAAGAAGCCTCGTCACCAAGTTTCAGGATTTAAAACAGCAACAGAAGACTTTGAAGAAAGACCTCAGCAAGATGGCGATTCAGAAAGAAAAGAATCTTCTAAACGAAAAGAAGAAAGAAATAGAGAGCAAAATCAGAAACTTGACCACACAAATCGAAGAAATAGCCACTTCCAAAAAAGGCCACGCAAAACAGATTTCCAATTTGATATTATCTCTTGAGGAGAGCCTTAGAACCGCCACAGGCAAAGAAGTGAAAATATATGAAGAGGCCAGTCCAAACGCCTAAAGCCACATAGCTAGCTTCGTATTTTAACTCATCCGGCTCCATACTGAAACAAGCTCAATGGTGGATCTTATCTAGGTAAAAGCGAGTAAGAGTAAACTTCAAATATTTTCAGGTTGAGGCATGGTAGAAGGGTGGTTAAACTGTTCAGCGGATGTTATACTGCACTGGTAACACCATTGACGAGAAACCTTGAAGTTGACTATGAAGGTTTAGAGAAGCTTGTAAACTTCCAGATGGAGGGAGGCGTTTCCGGCATAGTCGCCATTGGCACAAGCGGTGAGAGCCCAACTCTAACATGGAACGAACATAACCTTGTCATCGAAAAGGTCTATGAATATTCCGCAGGAAGGGGAACAACCATCGCTGGAACAGGAAGCAACAACACTCGTGAAACCTTGAGGGGTACGGAGCATGCAGTGGAGGCAGGCATCGAAAACTTCCTTCTCGTAGACCCCTACTACAATGGCCCAAGCTCCCTCGAGATAAGGCGAGAGTACATAGCACCTGTTGCCAAGAGATTCCCTCAGATAAAGATAATTCCATACATAATTCCAGGGAGGTCAGGAACTCAGCTTCTTCCCCAAGACCTAGCGATCCTTCACTCCCAATATCCAAACGTGGCAGCGGTTAA
>DAOVDL010000024.1 GCA_030669485.1 Candidatus Bathyarchaeota archaeon | reverse complement strand
GAGCGATGGCGTCAGCTGGCTTCAGAACCCCGACGCCGACACCTCTTTTTAGGATTGTCCTCTCGCGGGGGATCATATTCTGATAGAACTTTGTTCTCTCTTCAAGAATCTTCAGACTCTTAAAGGCTTTATGGGTCTGCTCATCCGTTATGTCTCTCCTTACACCGCCGATGGTGCTCATCGCGTAGTTCTGCCGGTTTCCACTAATAGTCTCCAAGAGATCTAAGACAACTTCCCGGTCTCGCCAAACATAGTAGAAGAGGGTGTCAAACCCTATCTCATGGGCGGCTACTCCAAGCCATAGGAGGTGGCTGTGAATCCGCTCAAGTTCACCTATGATCACACGTATATATTGAGCTCTAGGGGGGGCTTCAACTTCAAGCAGTTGCTCCACACCCTGAGAGAAGCAGAGCTGATGTGTGAAGGAGCAGATGCCGCAGATCCTTTCCATCAGGTAGAGGTTCTGGATGTATGTTCTACTTTCAGCTGCCTTTTCCATCCCCCTGTGGTTATAGTTTACGTTGGCATCAACATCCACAACATACTCTCCGTCAACCTTGAACATGAACATCGCTGGCTCTTTCAATGCTGGATGCTGAGGGCCTATAGGAATCTCGAAAACCGATTCAGATTCGTACTCACCCATCTTTCTTCTTCTCCTCCTTTCCATCAAGTTTCGCTCTTATCTTTTCAATAGTCCACTCTTTCCTCAGAGGGTACACTCCTTCAGGCCAGTCGTCTGGAAGCATAACCTTCGTAAGTCTAGGGTGGCCCTCGGGGATTATGCCGAACATGTCGTGGATCTCCCTCTCGTACAGGACTGCTCCGGGTACGATGTCTGTGATGGTTGGCACTCGAGGGTGGCTCTTCGGTGCTCTTACCTTAAGTGAGAGTTCATTGGTGTCGTCGTTTAGATGGTAGATTACCTCAAATTCTTCTCCTAAATCTACTCCAGTTATTGTGGTAAGATGCTTGAAGTTCAGTTCGTTTACAAGATATGAGAACGCCTGCTTGAAGGTCTCAGGTCTCACCAAGACGAAAATTCTCTTGGCCATCGGATATTTCACTTCGAGAACGTTTTCCGCCCCGATGTTCCCTCTCAATTTATCTATAATTGCCTCAGCCACAGCACTCCACCTAGCCTTTCTCCAGTTTTGCTAAGAGTTGAGCAACACCGTGAATTATTGCCTCCGGTTTTGGGGGGCATCCGGGAACATACATATCTACAGGTATCACCTTGTCAACGCCCTCAAGAACATTGTAACATTCTCGGAACACGTTTCCAGAGCTTGCACAGGTTCCGATGGCGAGAACAAACTTTGGGTCAGGCATCTGTTCGTAGATCCTTCTTAACCTGTCACGTGTCTGCCTCGTCACCGCTCCTGACACAATCAAGACATCGGCGTGTCGAGGGCTTCCCTTTATGATTGCTCCGAACCTCTCAAGGTCGTAGCGGGGAGTCAGCGCTGCGAGGATCTCGATGTCACATGAGTTGCATGCACCTGTGTTGAAGTGAATTAACCACGGAGACTTCAGTCGAGCCCACTTAACAAGATTCATATTTTCTACCTCAACGGGCGGAGTACAGCTACTGCAAGAAGAACTATGATTGAGAAGAGTATGGGATAGAAACCAGGGGTTGAGAAGGATAGAGCAAGCAGGAAGGCAAGGGCGTCGAATACAAGGAAGTATACGGCATAAATGAAGTAGCGCTCAACGTTAACTTGCAACTTTGCTGCAGGAACATCTTCCCCACAGGCATAGGGAGCAAGCTTTCCAGCGGTCTTCACCCCCTTGGGGGCGATACGCCCTCCAACCCAGAATAGGATCAGGGCCACGACAAGTGAGGCAATGAAAACCAGCAGTATCGACCGCCACATTGTTACCGCCGAACTTTTCTTGTTATTATGTATACTGTATATAGGTTTTATTGTTGAATCTTTCAAGTTTTGGGGTGTACAAGAGGGAGCCCCTTGTAATTGGTGCGGGGAGAGGGATTTGAACCCTCGAACTCCTTCGAGACAGGAACCTGAATCCTGCACCTTTGACCAGGCTTGGCGACCCCCGCCCTCAGAGGTGAATCGGCAATATAGTTATACTTTAACGGAAGAATATTAACAGTTACTAACTCAGCAGCATAAACGGTGATGGAGGCGGAGAAATGGAGTTGGATATGAAGCTTTTGAAGGAGATGGCCGCTGAGGTTCAGCGGCAAGTGCGGCCCTTGGTGGGTAAGCCTGAGGCTGCTGAGGTTATGGGGCAGGGTGCAGGCGGAGATCGAACGCGGAGAATAGATCTCGTAGCGGAGGAGGTGGTCTTCTCCAAGCTTAAAGCTTCAGATGTAACCTGCACGGTTGTGAGCGAGGAGAGAGGTGTGGTTACACCGCCGCGAGGAGGGGCAGGTGGCTATCTGATAGTTGACAGCGTGGATGGAAGCAACAATGCTTTGAGGGGGGTGCCCTTCTTCGCAGTTTCTCTTGCAGTGGCTGATATCCCCCGCCTCTCTGGAGTACATCTGGGGTTGGTTATGGATCTCTACCACGGTGAGACCTTCTGGGCTGAGCGGGGAAAGGGCGCCTGGAGGGGTGATGAGGTGATAAAGACCTCTAATGTCAGCGGGGTGAGGGATGCCCTGCTAGGGGTAGACCTAAGCTCCAAGGCTGAGGAAGTTTACTTGGATAGACTCTTAGGTGTTTTGCGCGTAGCACGCCATATCAGGCATTTTGGGTCTAACGCCCTTGAGATCTGTTACGTTGCCTGCGGTAGGCTTGACGCATTCATAGATATCCGTCGGAGCTTAAGGATCACGGATATGGCTGCAGCTCACTTTATCCTCAAGGAGGCAGGGGGGTTGATGGTGGATGAGAGTGGTGGGGATCTGGACTCGCCAGCTGGTAGCCCTACTGACCGCGTCTCTTTCATCGCCGCAAACAACTCAACCCTAGCAGGCGAGATCATGAACCTCTTGAAACGTTAACCCCTTTTCTGGGGGGAACGCGGAAGGACAATTACAGAAAAATATGTTAACCGAGGCCAGTTTTAATCCTTTATGGTTTCGAGGATGCTTACAACGTTCCAGATGCGGGTTCTGGTGTAGGGGGGCATATTTGGATCCTGGGAAACCTCGTCCAACATTGAGATGGCATTTGCAGCTCTGACGGCGTGAGAAACGTTGACCTCCAGAAGCGCATCTATTGCTGCCTTAGCAGATCTCCTTATATTTCTAGGGGTTGTTGTATCCTCTGAAATCTCTTTGAGGACACGCATAGCCTGAGTGATACTCGTCTCATACTCAGCAATTCGCTCGCTCTTCCGCCTGACCATCTTAACCACCAGCTTAACTTCATCTTGGAACAAAGCTTCATATTATAGAAAGCTCCAATCGTCTACTATAATCTAACCTATTACATTATAAGCTCTTCCGTCTGGAGGGTGAAAGCTGTGAGCGAGGAGATTAAGCGTATGGCTGACCTTTTGAGGTCAGGGGCTACTATGCTCAGTGAGGCATGTCCCAAATGCAATGCCCCCCTCTTCAAGCTTCCTTCAGGTGAAGTGTACTGCGCCACTTGCAACCAGAAGGTTGTCATCGTGCCGGAGGGGAAAGAGGCTGCTGAGACGGTGGCACCATCGACTCTAGGAGCCTTAGAGGAGACCATGTTGCTCAAACTCCAAGAGGTAGAGAGAAAAATAAAAACCGGTGAACTCGAGGGACTTCAATCCACAGTAAATCTGGCTAACGCCCTCTTGGAGGGCTTAGAGAAGGTTAGGAAGCTCAGGAAGACTAGGTGACCTTTAACTTTTTTCACCATCTTCATCGCGCTTTACGCTATACCTCTCGGTTATAACCCGCCTTATCTTCGCAGCGATGCCCTTACCTATACCTTTGACGTTGCGGAGATCTTCCTCAGTGGCTGAGAATACATTTTCAACATTCTCAAAGGCCTCAAGCATTCTTCGGGCTAGGGTGGACTCCACGCTAGGCAACCCTGCCACCACGTATTCCTGTTGCTCCTTGAGTGACAGAGGCTTCCTCTCAGCTCGCAACGTAATGTGGCCTCCTCGTTCCATCTGCTCTCGGCGGGCTAGGGCGTAGAGTATCAGAGCGGTTTCAGCAGCGTTTCGAGTCCATAGAACCGGTATTTTGAAATCAAGGATTATGCTCAACACTGCGCCTCTCACTGCCTGCGCAGAAACACCCCCCACCGTGTAGAGGCTCTCACCCTCAAGAAGGAGGAACGGCTTGGCGTAGGCTGAGGCTATCTCGCGGGCCTGAGCAAATAGCCTTTTATCGATTATAGAGGCGGAAAAATCTGTAACGGTCTTCCGCTCTACCCCTACATCATCCGTCACAACGTAGTCCCCAACAGCCAAGCTGCTGAGCTTTACCTCAACGCCAAGGCGTAGGAGCTCCTTCACTACCGCAGACCTGCCCTCTCGAGAGTCAACTTGAATTGAAATTTTTGAAGCCCCCTCACCGTTGGCTGGAGTTTTCTCAGCAGCTGCGAACCTCTCCAAGTTCTGCTGGTTCTCTCCTCTACGAATTGTCGCGGAGGATTGAAGGCTTCTTAACAAAGCCGTCATAGACTTCTCCTTCCTTCGAGCTATCCAGTAGTAGGCCTCATCCCTAGTTCCTTTGGCAATTAGGATAGTGACCTTGCCGGGGCTCTGCCGCCCCGTTCTACCTCGCCGCTGGATGAACCTTATGGCACTTGGTACATTGTCATAGAAGAGGACAGCATCTGAGGTAGAAATGTCGATTCCCTCCTCAGCCACCTGCGTAGCAACCAAGACGTTATAGTGGCCTTCTCTAAACTTGGATAGGATACTGGCTTGCTCCTTTTGAGAGAGCCCCTCATCTGAAGGCCGGTTCATCTGTCCTACAAGTCTTACAGCTTTCACCGCAGGAATGCGGTTAAGCCTCTCTGTGAGGCAGCGGCTGGTCTCCCTGTAGTTGGTGAAAACTATAATTCTGCGGGCTTCTTCCTTGAGATGCTTCTCTACTGCCTCGACAAGCTTACCCAGTTTAGGGTGTTCCACTCCCTTTCCATCGTAGATCGCTGTAAGGTTGATGGCCGCCTGTATGTTGCCGTCAAGAAGTAGCTGTTTGGCTGATGAGGCAGCTCCGGACCTTCTGGCTTGAACCTCAAGTCGGTTGAAGTAACCCCTCAGCGTGCCCAGCCCCTGTGTCTCCAGTAACTCCAAAGCATGAGAGACCTTGCGGATGCTTATGAGATCCCGTAGAGCTCTCTGAAGTTCGGGAGGCGGACGAATATGGCGGGCAATTTCAACGCGCATCTCACTCATGGCTTTAGAGAAATTTTTGAACGACAGATCTCTAGGCTCAACTCCAGCTGAGAAGCCTGCTGCGCGGATGCTTCGCAGCCTTTCCTTAAGGAAGGCTTCGAGGTTGTGTTTTATCTGCTGAAAGGGTGGGCTGAGGTTGACACCAATCCACTCGATAGAAATAGTCTTAACGTAGGGCTTCACATCTGGGCTTCTGTCCGTTCGAGTTTCGATGAACTGGACTGCCAGATTGTGTTTCACCTCCTCAATCTTCTCTCTCGCGGAGCCAGGTGAAGCTGTCAAACCTAGGAGGAGGGGGTTTCTCCCTTGTTTCATGTATTCTTGTGCTATGAATACGTAGGAGTAGTTTCCCACCGCCCTGTGAGCCTCATCCACCACCATAAGAACTACATCTTCAAGGCTGATCCGACCTGCAATTAGATCGTTCTCTAGAACTTGAGGTGTGAGGAAGAGGATACGTTGGCGAAGTGAAGCTCGCGCCTCAGGGCGCATATCTCCTGTCAGAACCTCGAACTCATCTTTGTCCAGATTCAGGAGAGCTTGGAGGCTCTGATAATGTTGAAGAACCAAGGGTTTGGTAGGGGCTAGGAAGAGACATCTTCCCTTGGGGTAGTTTCTCAACCTCTCAGCTGCAGTGAGCACGGCGATCGCTGTCTTGCCTAGCCCAGTGGGGATGATTACGAGGGTATTGCCCTTTAAACAGGTTTCAGCTATTTGCTCTTGGTAACCGCGCCTCTCTAGCGTCCCCTCTCTGATTAGGGGGCGTACTACATACCCCTTCGTAGAGTTGTCCTCCCCACGTTATATGGATCAGTCATACCAACGAAACCCGGATATACACGTTTCTAAGACATATTTATTCTACATTTTCAACTAGTTAAGAAGCTTAGTGGATGGTTGATTAGTGGCTAATAAAGCTTAAGCAACAGCCTTGACTCCGAATCAACAAAAATAATGAAAAACTCATCTATCCTCCCTTTGAATGGATAAATAAACAGTGTCTCAGCAAGCGATTTTCCAGTTTTCACATGTATAAATCTGGGGAGTGAAGACGGTGTAATTGTCTGATCTGTAGATGAAGGTGAGGCATCCACTCAACCAAGACTCTTTAGCAACTTTTTACCTCACACTTATTTGGGGGTTAAGAACGGTAGCCCATAGGAAGGTAGAGCCAGTTGCCCTAAGAGAATCAACTTTCGACCCTAAGATCGGTGAAGGGACCTTAACTCTGACTGATCGAAATCTGAGCCTTGTGAGGCAACGGGGATTTTTATCTAGGAGGATAGAAACGCTCTTCGTCCTACCTGTGGAGAATATCTCCAAGGTTAAGGTAGGTCACCAGAAACTTCACATAGAGAGCATGGGACAGCCAAGTGAAATGGACTTCAACGTTAAAGATCCCAAAGGCTGGATGTTGCGGATAAAGAAGTTCAAGCAGAGAGCTAGGAAGGCTCATCGCCAGCCCTCTGGTTCGGGAAGAGTTAAATCTGAAACAGTTGGTGAATGTATTAAGTATTCAAACAGGCGGTGATTTTTCCCGCGGGCATCTCCAAGATCCAACCAGCTTCGGCTTTGTTAATGGGAATGGATGGGTACTATGATAGGAAGGTATGACGGGTTTCCCGAGATAATTCAGGCTAAGGCGTCGTTGACCTACAGCTTTCCAGTTCAGAAGCTGGCTCCTCTGATAGTTGAGGCTCTAGGGGAGTTGAACGGGGTCTTGGAGGATGTTCCTCAAGACCTTTCCAGCAGTTCAGGGAGACCGCGGTGTAAGTATGAGATAGGGATGGCTGATAGGTTCTACTTCAACTACTTGGATGGTGAGGAGTGTAAGCGTCTGAAGAAACAGTTGACCCGCCGATCCAGCAAGGTTCTTGACTTCCTCGTCTGCATTTTCTACAGAAATGTAGGCAAAGATGGTAAGGATACTGCCCTTTGGTCCGACTGGCAGTATGTACGCTTCCTTTTCAAGGAGTTAGGTCGACTGGAGATAAATGTTCACCACTTCAAGGGAACTAGAAAGATACCCCTAGATGTGTTGATCCAGAGGTTTGTAGCATATTTGAATGAGAGGGCTAGGAAGCGGAAGCTTGAGGCTCTAAAGCTCATAGAGCTTATTGGGCACTAATCCCTTTGGCTCTGAGATTTTTCAGAACCGTGGAGACTATCTGGCGGTGGAGGACATTAACCCCTTTTCCAGCGTCAAAGGTTATGAACCCATCTTCTTCAGCCAGTTTGAGGTAGAGCTTACGAACCTTCCTCACGTTATCTACATTTTCCATGTTAGATTTCTTCCCAGTCTTTCGAGCTAAGCCCCCTCTAGGCGTTACATCCAGATATAGGATGATGTCAGGTTTTGGGGTGAAGCTGTTCAGCTCCCTCAACCAACTTAAGTTCACACCAGCGGCGCCTTGGTATGCCAAGCTAGAGTATAGGTAACGGTCTGAGACCAAGATAACGCCTCTTCTGAGCTTAGGTTCAACCTCCCTCTTCACATGTTCATATCTGTCCGCGGCGTAGAGTAACGCCTCGTAGACGGGCATCCGCTTCCTACGCTTCAGGACATGAAGCCTGAGGATGTTGCCTACATGACCGTAGGTGGGCTCGGTGGTGTACTCCGCTCTGTAGCCCTGACGTCTAAGCGCCTCTACAAGGAGAAGAGTTTGAGTGGTTTTACCAGAGCCGTCGATGCCTTCCAGAGCAATCAGATATCCTCTTTTAGACGACTATCAACCCT
>DAOVDL010000088.1 GCA_030669485.1 Candidatus Bathyarchaeota archaeon | reverse complement strand
TTCTACTACAAAATCAGAGACCAAGACATAAAAACATTGGATAGAGTTGAAAGAGCTGGGCGAATGATCTACCTAAATAAAACGTGCTTCAACGGTCTGTACCGCGTTAACAGCAAAGGACAGTTCAACGTGCCGATGGGGCAATATAAGAACCCAAACATTCTCGATGAAAAAAACCTGTTAAAGACACATAACCTGCTGAATAAATCCACCATTAAGATCATGGTAGCAGATTTCGAAGACATAGAGGATGGCTGTAGGAAAGACGATTTCATATACCTCGACCCACCCTACCACCCCCTAAGCAAGACTGCCAACTTCACCGCGTATACCAAGGAAAACTTCGGTGAGGAAGAGCAGAAACGTCTAGCCTTCTTCTTCAGAAGACTATCAGAGAAGGGTTGCAAGGTCTTGCTGAGTAACTCCGGGACAAAGTTCATACGGAATCTGTATAAAGAATTCTACATTCACGAGAACATTATGGTTCCACGATATATCAACAGTGACGCAACTAAAAGAAAACCAATCTCAGAGATAGCGATAACTAACTATCCCGCTGAGAAACAAGGTTTCAAAACTGCTTGAAACATACTTCAAATTTAGGAGTCGGCGGCAGCTGATTCAAACCCGCTCACCTTAACTCCCTCTCTTTTAGCTCTCTTACCGTAATGTTTCTTCATCGAGAGTAGGACACAATTCAGCGAAACTCCGATAGAGTTAGACACGATGATTACTAAATCGTTCCGCATGAAGCCATAGATGGCCCATAGAGCCAAGCCAACAGTAAGGAAGAGTATGAAAAAAGATGAAACATCGACTAGGCTTTTGGTTTTATAAGCTCTAGATATTTGCGGGATGAAGCTTGAAAGGATAATTATGGCGGCTAATATACCGAAGACTTCTGCGGGAACCATATCTATCAACCTCTGTACGATAGCTATTTATCTATATATGTAATGTTCTTCCAATTTTGCATCGGCATATCGCACTTAACTGTTAGACTGCTTCGAACTTAAAATCTTGACAACAACCCTATCCACCGGGCTCATCGCCCTGAATACCTTCGCCATATTCCTCACGGAGTCTTCAACCGTTTCACCAAGTATTCCATCTTGGGAGGGTATAACGCATCCTTCCTTTGCCAGTAATGCACTCTGAAGCGATGCATCAGCAACGGTTCCCGCCTTCACAGCGCAGCCAGTCTTCCCCCCATCGCATATCATTCCGGGAACATCGGCTATGAAGTTCTGCATACTCCGCTCCACCGCCAAACGGTTCCCATCAGTCATGTAATATGCAAGGCCAGCAGCTGCACCTAGACCAGCCTTAGCAAACCCACATGCAGCCGACAGGTAACTTGAATGGTATGTCGCATAGATGGAGACGATGTAGGATAGAGCTACAGCCTTCACCAACTTATCCTCATCAAACATTGTTCTCTTCCCGTAAGCTACAATGGGCATAGTTGCAACTATCCCCTGGTTTCCCGAGCCTGCAACGCTCACCGCAGGAAGAAGCTCCCCGTACATCCTAGCGTCACACCCCGCAGCAACCCTTGCCTTCACATACGTAGCCACATCGCCAGTGTCTTCTGCCAGTCGATTCAGAGCATACCCTACCCCTGCACCCTTCTTACCCTTCAACCCAACTTTAGAAAGCTTCGAATTCAACAGTATCCCCTTCCTAACCAGTTCCACAGCTGCCCTTGGCAAGTCTTCCACATACACGATCATCTCAGAGACTGTTAGATTCTTGAAGTAGCTCCTCTTCTTCCCTTCAACAGCTCTCCTCCCCGCAACTCTTCGGTCTCCCTCAAAAACAATTTTCCTCCCCACCTTCACGTATGTCAAGTTTGTGTGCCAATGCTCTATCCTCGCAACAGCAGCTCTACCTCCCTTCAACTTCACATCTGCCTCTATGAAAATGTCAGCTGCCCCAGTTTTACCGTTCTTCACTCTTACCTTCACCGCGACCTTCAGCCTATCGATAAACTTCACATATCTCTTAGAGACAGATTCAAAGAAGGCTAATCCTAAGCCGGCGTCACCAAACAACGCCAGTGTAGAAACAACCTTTATTCCCTTTCTCCCCTCACTGTTTGGGATGCCAACACTGGCAGAGTTCTTGAAAGTGTTCTTATCAACCAGCAGCTCTACTGATCTCACAGTTTTCAGTACCACTTCGGCGGGTAGCCTACGCTTTACAGCTGGCTTACCGCCCACTATCTTCAGGTTGTCTGAAGCTGCGTTAAAAGCCGTGTTGACCGCTATCGCCACAGCGCTCAGCTCGGTGCACCCTAACGAGGGCAGGATCTCTCTCTTCAGAATCTTGAAGATGGTTTCAGAATTAAGGGGTTGACGCCTTTTTGGCATTATACATAACCTAGCTTCATTTATGCCGACTTTCGATGTGTGGCTAAATATTTTTCTCTTTCAACCCGCTCAGGATCTTCTCAACCATATCTTCTGGCGGAATATCCACGCGGTCACATTCAACGTTTATGAAGGATACCCTCCCCGTGTAGTAACCGATAACAGGCTTGGATTGACGTTCGTAAACCTTCAACCGGTCTCTGATAACCGTCGGCTTATCGTCATCACGTTGATAGAGTTCTCCTCCGCATTTATCGCAGATACCCTCCTCCCTCGGCTTCAGGAACCGTATATTGTAGATTGCACCGCACTTCCGGCAGACCCTCCTTGAGGAGAGACGTTCAACAATGATCGACTCAGGAACTAGGAGGTTAATTACAGCATCAAGCTTCACGATCCCGTCCAACGCTTCTGCCTGTGGGAGGGTTCTGGGGAATCCGTCCAGCAGGAAACCCCTTTGAGCGTCAGGTCGGTTGATCCTCTCCTTCAAAACATCGATCACCACTTCATCGGGCACCAACTCTCCCCGATTCAGATAATCTGCAACCTTCTTGCCCAACTCTGTTTCAGCCTTTATTGCCTCTCTGAACAGGTCTCCAGTGGAGATCGCAACTATGTTGAGTTTAGGCTCAAGTCGCGAGGCATAGGTTCCTTTCCCAGATCCAGGTGGACCGAAGATAATCAAATTCATACTGTCTCCCTCACATCTCCGTTACAATTTTGGTTAATAGTTAAGAGGTGATGTCAATAAATGTTGGGGTAAATAGAATCTGGTATGCAGCTAAATTCCAAGCTCTTTTCTCTTCTTCATAAGCCAAGGTAAGAAGATCAAAAGTACCACTATTACAATGGCGATGACGAAAACTTCATGGAAACCAAACAGCATCATAAATTAATGGTTCCATTGCATCCTAATAAGATGTTGTTATATTGACCGCTACAGGTGGCATAGAGGAAATCAAGATTATATAGAATTCCACACCCATAACTAGATGTGAGGCGGGGTTGTTGAGTGTTCTTCAGTTGATCAAAAGGAGACGTAGCATAAGAAAATACAAGCCTAACCAAGTGGAGAGAGATAAACTTGAGCGCATCCTTGAAGCGGGCCGTCTGGCTCCTTCGGCGGCAAACAGGCAGCCTTGGCATTTCATCACGATAACAGACCCTGAGCAGGTTGTAGCTCTTAGGGCTAGCTATGCGAGACCTTGGGAGACCACTGCCCCTGCAATATTGGCGGTCTGCATTGAACCTTCAAAGGCATGGGTTAGAAAAAAGGATGGAGAGGAATTTTGGAAGGTGGACGCCGCCATAGCCTTGCAGAATATGGTTCTCTGCGCCACAGAAGAGGGACTTGGGACATGTTGGATCGCCGCCTTTGATGAGGAGGCTGCCCGCAAGGTTCTCGGCATCCCGGAAGATGTCCGTGTGGTGGCCATGTCACCTTTGGGGTACCCTGACGAGGGAAAGGGAGAGGTTACAGAGAGAAAGGATCTCAAAGACATAGTTCACTATGAAAAATGGTGAATGTAATTCTTCGAAAAATTTTCTGGCATTCCAATAGGAACCGCGGCTGCCTGCCTAGGCAAAAGCCCCAAGGCCTAGTTAAAAAATCGTGATAAGAGCAACACCCACAATAATGATTGTTGCACCGACTACAACCCCACGTGAGACGGTCTCCACCTCCTTAAGGAGCAGATGAGCAAGAAGGATGATGAATAGTGGCTGAACCTGTAATATCGGAGTCACAATGGAAACATCTCCGTGGCTGAGCGCGTAAAATGTGAGGAGCCAACCAACCGATAGAAATACCCCCGCCTTCCAA
>DAOVDL010000135.1 GCA_030669485.1 Candidatus Bathyarchaeota archaeon | reverse complement strand
TTAACGATAATGGAGGCCTCAAGGTTCAAACAGTCCTAGTTTAACTCGGCTGAGAGAGATATAGCCCGGTCTCTAGACCATGTGGTAGATAGCCGTTGAAGCAGTATCCCCCTCAGCTGGGTCACTGTTCCTCTCCCACCGTTAGATGCTTTGTTGTCTGGCCACTCTTCATAGTTTTTAATGGGATAATGCGATTATAGATTGAAGGACTGGGGCTTCCTCCGATGCTTAAGGTCTCCATTCTCATGCCCTGCAAAGAGGTTGACGGGTACGTTGGGTTTCATGAGGTTTAGGGTTAAGCCAGATTCTTTTCACTTCTTTCACCCCGTCGTAGTCTTCGTCCTCGGTCACCATGTTGGCGCGCGCTAATGGGTTTTGGTAGCCTTATGTGGTGTGTTGGGAGTGTATACGCAGGTTTATATGGTGTGAGAACGGTGGGATGAATGGTGGGATAGAATGGTTGAAGCAGTGATCGATAGGAAGGGAAGGGTAGTTATCCCGAGGCGGCTACGTGAGAAGCTGGGTTTACATGAGGGGGCAGAGGTCAGGCTTATGGTTGAGGGTGGAAGAATAGCCTTGGTGAAGCCAGTGTCCGCAGGGGAGTTCATTAGAGATATGGAGGGCTTTGTCAGAGAGGCGTCACCCCTCCCCAAGAGGGACCCTATGCTGCTGAAGGAGATCTGGGAGAGCAGAGGATGATCTACGTAGATGCCAACTACTGGATCTACTGGTTTGACAGTCGACTTCCCGAGCATGAATATGTCCTGAAGGTGATGAGAGGAGCCGTCCGTGAGGGAATACTTCTGAACACTGTCACCTTGATGGAGGTGGCGCACTACTTCCGCCATCTTCAGCCGGATGAGTTTTCGGTGAGGATGGAGGCGATCCAGAACTTGGAGACGTTGAGGTTGATCGGCTTGGATGTGAACCTAGTTAGACCTGCATTGAGGCAGCTTACGAACTATGCCCCAGTGGGGGTTGGGGGCAGGGACAGCGTGATCCTCGCCACGATGGAGGCTGCTGGTGTGAGGAGGATTGCCAGCCATGATGCAGTCTTCAGAAAGGTTAAATGGGTTAAGGTAGTTGACCCCATCACCAAACCTGAAACATAACTTCTTCCCTCTTTGAGGAGCCTTGAGGCTTTAGGCTCGGTTGAGAGGGCTGTGGTCATTAAGATCCCTATCCAACGTGAAACTTAAATACCGAAAAGAGTGATAGATACTTCCAACTACTAGTTGTATAGGTGTGTATTGAAAAATGGGTGATAGAGCTTTAGGTGCAGCATTACTTGTAGGAGCAATCCTCGCCATAATAGGATACCTCTCCCTTCTACTAATCCCCGGGTTAGGGAGCTTCAACTTCTTCTTGGCAGTTGCAATAATAATGATCATTGCGGTGGGTGCCCTCTGCGTGATCATAGGCTGGATAGGCTACACCCTCCTAACCACCCCTGCGCCCACAGCGCCCACAACCCCGCCGACCCCTGCCGCAGCAGAGCCAACGGAGACCAAGAAGGAAGAAGCGGAGAAAAAGGCCTAAAGCCTTCTCTCAACATTTTTATTTCATCCAGCTGAAGTTCCTTAGATCTTCATATATTTGGTCAACAGTTTCTCAAAGTCGATCTTCCACATACCCACAACCATAACAACAAATGCTATCACTGTGAGAATCACGAAGAACATCGACGATTCTATATGCCCCCCAAGGAGGGTGATGATGATGCTGCCGAAATATTTGCCCCCAAAGACTATTATGGAGAACCACATCACCTTCCCGATGATGCAGGGGATGAATGCTCTGAGAAAGTTGAAGTGAACTAACCCCAAGGGTATGAATAGAAGATCGTCGGGTAGGGGTGTTAAGGCGAAGAGGAAGATAAGCAGAGGCCATATTCTCTTATGTCTCATTAGGAGTTTAAGCATAGCGTCGAACCTTCTCTTCCGCTTCTCCCCCACCACATTCTTCGTGGCATATCCTAGGATGTAGCCTGTTAGTTCACCGGTTGCGGAGCCCACCCCCGCAAGCGCCACGACCAACAGGGGGTTATTAGAGCTGACGCCGATGAGGAAGATGAGTGGGTGGTAGGGAATTGGGAAGAGGATGGATGAGGCTCCGATGAAGGAGATTACTAGAACGCCTGCAAGGCCAAGCTGTGTTGCTATGTTTACGAAAAACTGCTCCACACCAAACAACAGCCTCACCGAACATTACGTGATATTAGTAGCATACATTTGACTTTTTTGACTGAGAAATCTGACGAGTGTTCTGCCTAACCCATTTAACCGGCATGATATGTTTTAAATTGAAGCCCCCTAGATTTAAGGGGGGAGGGGTTCCTGAAGCTTGAAGGTGAAGAGAGATAGATGGCAGCGGAGCTTTAGCCAATGGTTCCAAGATATAGACAGCAAGGCTGGTCTGGTTGACTATAGATACCCCATTAAGGGGTGTGGAGTTTGGCTGCCCTATGGCTTCAAGCTCCGAGAGCGGGTAATAGGGGTTATTCGCAGTCTTCTCGACGGGGCGGGGCATGAGGAGACCCTGTTTCCCATAATGATAACCTCAGAGATGATAGAGAAGGAGGCAGTTCATATCGGAAGCTTCGGGGAGCAGATCTTCTGGGTAACTCATGCTGGGAAGAACAAGTTGGAGGAGGATCTTGCTTTAAGACCTACAAGTGAAACAGCTGTTGCGCCGATGCTGAAGCTTTGGATAAGAAGCCACGCTGATCTTCCGAAGAAGATCTATCAGGTTGTGAGCATATTTCGCTATGAGACCAAGTCCACCAAACCTCTGATAAGGGTGAGGGAGGTTACAACCTTCAAGGAGGCGCACACATCCCATGCAACAGCGGAGGAGGCTGAGGAGCAGGTGAAGGTGGCGGTGGGCCTGTACAGCCGGTTCTTCGATGACCTTAATCTCTCCTATGTCATCTCCAAGAGGCCTGAGTGGGATAAATTCGCTGGCTCCCTATACTCCATAGCATACGATGTCATCCTGCCTGATGGGAGAGTTCTTCAGATAGGTACGGTGCATAATTTGGGGCAGAATTTCGCTAAAGCCTTTGATATAACCTTTGAGGAAGAGGATGGTTCCAGAAGTCACATCTGGCAGACTTCCTACGGCATCTCGGAGAGGGTTGTTGCGGCCGTTGTGGCTGTACATGGGGATGATGGGGGTTTGGTTCTGCCGCCCAAGGTGGCCCCGATACAGGCTGTCATAGTGCCGATCCCCTACAAGGGGGAGGCGGGGAAGGTTTTAGAGAAATGTAGAGCGGTGGGTGAGGTTTTGAGGGGTAGGGGGATTAGGGTTGAGGTT
>DAOVDL010000014.1 GCA_030669485.1 Candidatus Bathyarchaeota archaeon | reverse complement strand
GGCCTCTTCAGCCGCAATGATCTAAGGGACTGTTCGAATTCAATGCACCCTCTGCTGCCATCTTGGAAGTGAAATGGTTAAAGAAGTGGCTGAAGCGTTGAACTTGATTGCTACACCGTAGATCCTTATTCTCTATAATGTATAGACAGTATGAGCTAACGCCATATATATTTATAGCGAAGAATAGGGTTGTATCGAGTTTAGGTACAATAAGGTGGACATGAAATGAGCGGAGATGTAGATGTACTGCTTAAGGAAGAACGCCTCTTCGAACCGACAAAAGAGTTCGTCGAGCAGACTAACGTCAAGAAGTGGATGGATGCTCATGGGATAAAGAGCCTCGATGAGCTTCTTGAGAAGGCCAAGAACCTAGAGTGGTTCTGGGGCGAAGTTTCGAAGGAACTGTTAGAGTGGTATAAACCATACGATAAGGTGCTTGAGTGGAAACCCCCATACGCCAAGTGGTTCCTAGGAGCTCAATATAATATTGTTCACGACGCATTGGACAAACATGCAAAGTCCTGGCGGAAGAACAAGGTGGCCTACATCTTTGAGGGGGAACCCGGAGATGTCAGGAAGCTAACATACGGTGATCTCTACAGGGAGGTCTCTAAGCTTGCCAACGCCTTAAAGAGCCTCGGAGTTAAACGTGGCGACAGGGTTGGAATATATCTACCTATGATCCCTGAGCTCCCTATGGCCATGTTAGCTTGCGCCAAGATAGGCGCTATCCACAGCGTAGTGTTCGCAGGCTTCAGCTCCTCAGCCTTTGCTGAGAGACTGGTTGACTCTGAAGCCAAAGTGGCCATAACATGTGATAGCTTCTACAGGAGAGGCAAGACTGTTCCTCTAAAGAAGCAGACGGATGACGCTTTGCAGAATGCCCCTTCAGTCAAACATGCCATCATCTGCAAGCGAACTGGAGAGGAGGTTCCGTGGAATAATGAACGTGACCACTGGTGGCATGAGCTGACCGAGAAGCAGCCTCCAACATGCGAAACTGAGAAGTTGGATGCTAACGATCTCCTGTACATCCTCTATACGTCGGGAACAACTGGGAAGCCAAAAGGAGTCCAACATGCCCACGCCGGCTACGCAGCCGGAACCGCTCTGACACTCAAATGGGTCTTCGACCTGAAGGAAGATGACGTATGGTGGTGCGCCGCTGATATAGGCTGGGTGACTGGCCATAGCTACATAGTCTACGCCCCCCTCATCTTGGGGGCAACCTCAATAATCTACGAGGGGTCACCTGACTACCCAGATGCAGGACGGTGGTGGTCCATGATAGACCGATACGGTGTTACAGTTCTTTACACCTCACCGACCGCCATAAGGCTCTTCATGAGGTTCGGGGAAGAGTGGCCGAAAAAGTATGACCTAGGCACCCTCAGGCTTCTGGGCTCAGTTGGCGAGCCTATAAACCCTGAAGCTTGGATATGGTACCACAAGAACATAGGCAGGGAACACTGCCAGATAATGGACACATGGTGGCAGACGGAGTCCGGACAATTCCTCATCTCACCCCTACCGATCACACCATTAAAGCCGGGAACTGCTACAAAGCCTCTGCCCGGGATCACCGCCGAAATCTACGATGATAACGGTAAATCACTGGTTAACCAAGGCGGCAAGCTAGTTATAACGAAGCCTTGGCCTGCGATGTTGAGGGGTCTCTATAAAGCACCTGACCGCTATCAGGAGACCTACTGGAACAAGTATCCTAACATATACTTGGCTGGAGACATATCCCGTGTGGACAATGACGGATACTTCTGGATTCAGGGTAGGTCGGATGACGTTCTTAATGTGGCAGGTCACAGGATAGGCAACTCAGAAGTCGAGTCGGCGTTGGTCAGCCACCCAAAGGTAGCTGAGTCGGCCGTGATAGGGAAACCTCATGAACTGAAGGGTGAGTCCATCACCGCATTTGTTGTCCTAGTGACGGGCGTGGAGCCAAGTGAGGAGCTGAGGAAGGAGCTACGGGAGCACGTAGGCAAAGAGATAGGTAAGATAGCCAGACCTGACGAACTCCGCTTCGTTCAAGATGTTCCTAAAACACGCAGCGGCAAGATCATGCGTAGGGTTATACGGGCTAAAGCACTCGGCAAGCCAGTGGGCGACATCTCCACCCTAGCCAACCCTGAAGCAGTAGAGGACATAGGGAAAGCAAAGTAATAAGTAGAAGATGTATGGAAAACTAAGGAATAAGTGATATGTTATGGCTGAAGTAAAGTTCGCCAATCCTGCCCCGCTAGGTCTCATGGGCTTCGGTGTAACAACGGTTCTCCTAAACCTACACAACGCTGGTCTCTTCCCGTTGGACACAATGATCTTAGCTATGGGCATCGCCTATGGAGGTATAGCTCAAATCATCGCGGGGATAATGGAGTACAGAAAGGGCAACACGTTCGGTGTGACCGCGTTCTCTTCCTTCGGGTTATTCTGGCTTTCTCTAGTCTTCCTAGTGGTCTTCCCAACGATGGGATGGGGCACAGCACCAAATAACGTTGCTATGGCTTCATATCTAACTATGTGGGGGATCTTCACATTGGGAATGTTCTTCGGAACCCTGAAAGCCAACAGAGCCGTCCAATTTGTCTTCATGAGCCTTGTCATACTCTTCTTCCTCCTAGCAGCTGGAGACGCTCTAATGAATCCAACGATAACAATGATAGCCGGTGTTGAAGGGATCATCTGTGGTCTAAGCGCCATGTACACTGCCTTCGCCGGAGTTCTGAATGAAGCCCACGGAAAGACCATTCTCCCAGTAGGTGTCATGAAGTAACTACTGCCCCCCAAACACCTCCCTTTATTTTTAAACATTTAAGAAGCGATTTTTAGGGACGCGCCCCCTCTAATAGATAGAGGAGGTTCCATGTCCGTGAAACGCTTCAGAAGGCTTGCTATCGGTGGTAGTTTCGACCTTCTCCACACCGGCCATGAGGCAGCCCTCCGGAAGGCCTTTGCCCTAAGTGAGAGAGTTCTCATAGGTATAGCATCCGATCACTTCGCTGCAAGTATGGGTAAGGAGCATAAAGTTGAGCCCTACACCCACAGGGTGAGTGAACTGAGAGAATTCCTTCGACGTGAAGAGTTAGATGACCGGGCAGAGATAACCCCTATCAACAGTAAGTTCGGCGTTGCGGACTCGGAAGCAGACCTAGACGCCATTCTCGTCAGCAGTGAGAACCATCAGGTTGCTTTAGACATAAATAATGCTCGGGAGAAGGCGGGGTTAAAGAGGCTGGAGATCGTTCTAAACGAGAAGCTTCTTGCTGAGGATGGAGGATCATTTTCCTCTACAAGAATCAGAAGAAGGGAAATAGATAAGCAAGGTCGTATCCTGAAGAGGATTTAATGTTCCTTTCTATCTTTTAGGTCTTCTAGTTGCACCTCTAGGTGTCAGAAGGAAGTCATCTAAGACATCCTTTGCCTTCTCCCTTTTCTTCTGGTGGTCTACAAGGAAGGCTTCTATTTTCTCAGCCAGCTTTTGCTTATGCTCCCCACAGAGGAGGCTTCCAGACTTACATCGCTCATATGTCTCCTTGAGCTTCCGATCATCTTCTTCGAAAAGGAAATAGTCATACTGGTATACAGTGCAGATATCAGGGTTTCCGCCGTGCTTCTTCTGCTCATCCGTGGTGGGCATCCCTCCAGTAAAGGCGTTGAGTATCTTTCTCTTTGCTATCCTAGGGCTGTCTGTTGTGAAGATGCAGGTTTCAGGCTGTGAAGCTGACATCTTGCCACCCTTACCCAGTCCAGGGAGAAAGCGGCTGTGTATCTGCGCTGGTTTATAGAACCCTATCTTCGGAGCCACATCGCGGGTGACCCGCCAGTAGGGATCTTGATCTATGGCAGCTGGAATAAGGCAGGGAACGTTCTTACCTTCCAATACCGATTGTAAGAAACATGGGGCTGCTTGAATAGCTGGAAATTGCGTAAGACCAATATTGGTGCTGTCCTCAAAGCCGAAAACCGCCTTCACGGTAGAGAGTGTAATATGTTTAGCAATTTTGACAGCTATGGGATACAACATCTTCATATCCTTCACGTCGAAGATTATCGTAGTCTTCTTCGGATCCAAACCGACAGCTATCACGTCGAGGGCATTATCGTAGGCGGTCTCCGTTGCGCCCTCCAATGTGGCGGTGGAGTGTATGAGAAACTTCTCATCATCAGTCATTTGAAAGTAGAGGTGGGCACCAAAAACCTCTTGGAGGTGCTGAGTGAAGAACCATGGTATTAGGTGGCCAAGATGCACAGGGCCAGAGGGCCC
Organism: Candidatus Bathyarchaeota archaeon; assembly: GCA_030669485.1. Next base: position 5,109 of record DAOVDL010000014.1, on the reverse strand, counting down.
CCTCCCTGTATACAGGCCAAACTTCTCCCCATGGTCGAATCGGTTGAGTATCCAGTCGAAGTCTCTGTGAGAGAAGAAGAGCGCCCTCCTAAGTTGCATGTGGATGCTTCCAGCATATTTTTTCACTCGTTCCAGAAGATCCTTAGTCAGAGGCTGGGTTCCGAACTCCCTTATCAGCTTCGCATAGTCTATCTTCCCCGCGACCTTCCATGGTGTTACAATCATCTCTTCCTCATTACTTGTCATGCCTCTGCTGCCTCCGTTCCCAACAAGCCTTTCATCACTTCTTATTGAAGTTAAGGCATAAAAGTTGTGGATGTTGTGCTTTATATTAGGTGATCAACGGGCATGGAGTTAGGCATCCATTTCTTCTTCACAGTTCTAGCAATCATCATCAGCATTCTAGTCTCCTATTCATTCATACTCTCACGTGTCAGAGAAGTCACAGCTAAGATCCTCATTGCCATCTATTTTATAATCCTTGTCGCCATAGGTACAGTTATCGGCCTCTTCATGTTTATCCTCTGATCTTCAAGTTTAGACATAAATACCCCAGCGGCATTGGTGAGATCGATACATATTAATTTAAAGCTCAACACCGCAATGGGGGAAGAAATCTCGTCTTCAATCAAAATGCGTTGCTCCCTTAAGGCTCTGAGGAAATTTCTAATCCTCAGTTGCTGCAGATCCTTTATGCCTACAGAGTACTTTGATGACGAAGAGATCTTTCCCGAACGGCTTGGGGAGCAAGGCCTTATTTACACAGAGGCAAAGGATAAAGTTACCCTCCAGACTCTACATGAAGTTCAATTTGTAAGAGCGGTGAATGTTATAGGCGCCACCTATAACTCTAAGACTGGATCTACGAAACTTAGATGGGAGCACACGATTGGTGACACTGGTAAGCTCTCCGGAGAGGCATCAATCAACGCAGTTCTGAAGCTGGTTGAGGCTGGAGTGATAAGTCCACCTAGTTTCCAGGATCTTCAAGGAAGCCGTAATTCCAGGTAACGCTTATAGGCTTATCTCTTGAGAATACTGTCCTAAGGTCGGTTTGGTTGGAAGCATCGAGGAGAAAGAATGTTCAATTCGAGATTCTGAAAGCTCTGGAACATAAGAGCGGATATGCAACTGTTGATGACCTGATCCAAGCCACAGGCCTGGATCACTCTGCTATCATGAAAGGCATTATGGTTTTGAAGCTAAACAGCCTAGTTGAAACCTCAGAGCAACGGAGAAGCCTCTTCCAGCTAACGGAGGAAGGTCACCGCTACATGAAGGATGGAGTGCCCGAACGTCGACTGATAGCGGCCGTTCTGTCTCTTGGAGGTGAAGCTCTTGTGGAAAAAGTTAAGGAGGCTTCAGCCATACCACCAGAGACCACCAACATAGCTTTAGGTTGGGTAGTCAAGAAAAGTTGGGGTGAACTTCAAAAGAGGGGAAAGACACTCTCCCTCAAGGCCAAGATACATCCACCCCAAGGAGTGGACGAATTACTTCTAAAGCAGCTAGGTGAAAGGGGCGAGGCATCTTCAGGGGAACTTGCACCAAACCAACTTGAGGCCGCGAGGGAGCTGAGGCGTAGAAAGCTCATCACCGAGAAACCTTTGACTGTGAGAACAATAAGACTAACAGACGCTGGGTTGGAACAGCTTCAACGGGGCATCAAGCCTGAAGGTGAAGTTACCGCTCTCACAAGTGAACTCATAATCTCTGGAAGATGGCGTGAAGTGAAACTATGTAAGTATGATGTAACTGCAACGCCACATCCCCTTTATCCCGGGAAAAAACATTTCTATTTAGAGTTCCTCGACGAAGTCAGGCGTATATTACTCTCCCTTGGCTTCACCGAGGCGAAGGGACCTTATGTGGAAATGGAGCTCTGGAACTTCGACGCCTTATTTCAGCCTCAGGATCACCCTGCACGGGAGATCCATGACAGCTACCAGCTCAAGTCACCGAGTAAAGGCAAAATCTGTGACAAGCCGCTGGCAGAGCGGATAAAGAGGGCGCATGAGAACGGGTGGACAACGGGTTCCTTGGGTTGGCGTTACCACTGGGACATAGAGAGAGCTAAAAGGTTAATTCTGAGATCGCAGACAACATCTGTTTCCGTGCGGTATCTCTCAACCCACAAGAAGCCACCAGTAAAGATGTTCTGCCTCTCAAAGGTCTTCCGCCCCGATGTCCTTGACTCCAAACATGCAATAGAGTTCAACCAGCTGGAGGGTATAGTTATGGATGAAAAACTGACATTTCGTCATCTCCTTGGATTCCTGAGCGAGATCTCCAAAGCACTAGAACTTGGCAAGGTTATCTTCAGACCTGGCTATTTTCCCTTTACGGAACCCAGCGTTGAATCCTTCGTGAAACATCCCCAAATAGGTTGGATGGAGTTCGTCGGAGCTGGAATGTTCAGGCCAGAGGTAACTCAACCTCTTGGCGTTAAATACCCCGTGGCAGCTTGGGGAATAGGTATAGATCGCCTAGCGATGGCCTGCCTCAGCATCGACGACATAAGAGAGCTTCATTCACATCGGCTTGACTACATCAGGAGGCGGTGAAGGAAGGATGCCAACAGTCACCCTAGACCATGGGGATCTATGCCAGTTAATGAAGAGGAAGATTTCCCTCAAGAGGCTGGAGTATGCGTTACCGCTGATAAAATGTGAGGTCAAATCCATCAAAGACGGCGAGATAACTGTAGAGGTAACTCCCGATAGACCTGACCTCTTCTCCACTGAAGGGATAGCCCGCGCCCTCAGAGGCTTCCTCGGTATAGAGGTTGGCTACCCAAGGTTCAACGTCAGAAAGAGAAGAATTACCGTAAGAGTCACAGCTCACACTCAACGCATACGCCCCTACATAGCCTGCGTAGTTCTCCGAAATGTGAAGTTGACTGATGCCTTTGTGGCCCAGCTTATGCAACTCCAAGAGAAGATACATGAGACGCTGGGACGTAGGCGGCGTAAAGCCTCCATCGGTATCTACAACCTAGACTCTGTAGAGGCACCTTTCACGTTCACTGCCTTAAAGCCTAACGAGATAAAGTTCACCTCCCTTGGTGAGACAAGACCTATGACTGCAAAAGAGATTCTCACCGAGACGGAGAAGGGAAGAGATTACGCCCACATAATCAGGGATCTTCCCCGTTACCCTATGCTGATAGATGTCAAGGGAAAAGTTCTCTCAATGCCCCCAATAATTAACAGCGAAGAGACAAAGGTCACTGCTCAAACTCGAAATCTCTTCGTTGACGTAACGGGCACGGAGGAGTACCTCGTCAACGAGGTGGTCAACATAATAACCACTGCAACCGCTGAACGGAAGGCAACACTTGAAAGCGTGGAAATTCAGTATCCCAACCGAAGAACCCTAACAGCCACGCTTAACCCGAGGAGAGTTCGGTTGGATATAGACTCCATAAAAACGCTTTCAGGGCTGAACATAGATTCTGATGGTGTGATCCAACTAATTAAGAAGGTAAGAATGGGCGTTGGGAGACGAAGTAAACGGCGCCTTGAGATCTTGGTGCCCCCCTATAGGTGTGACATAATTCATCCTGTAGACTTGATTGAGGATGTTGTTTTAGGTTACGGGTACGATCGAATAGAGCCTCAACTACCTCAGACCGTTACATCTGGCAGAGAGCTTCCTGAGATTGCCTTCACTCGGAAGGTGAGGGAACTGATGGTCGGCTTCGGCTTTCAAGAGGTCGCGAACTACATTCTGACGAGTAGGGAGAACCAAACTCAGAAGATGAGATTAGAAAACAGTCACAAGATGGTTGAGATCGTGAATCCCCGAACAAGTGAGTTTTCCGTAGCCCGCACTTGGCTCCTGCCCAGTCTCCTCACGTTTCTCTCCTACAATACCCATGTCGATTATCCCCAACATGTCTTCGAGTGTGGGGACACTATCCTTCTAGATGAAGAAACCGAAACGAAGACAAGGACAGAATCTAAGGTTGCAGCAGCTATCTGCGACCATAAATCTAGCTACGAGACAATACAGGCCACTGTCTATGGGCTACTCCAGAACCTAGGATTGGATAGCTGGGAGACCAAGAGTAGAGAACATCCCAGCTTCATCCTAGGCAGAACCGCCCATATCCGGATAGGCAACGAAGAGATAGCAATACTTGGCGAAGTTCACCCCGAGGTACTATCGAATTACGGGATACCAAACCCCGTGACAGCACTAGAGGTGAACCTAACCCCCATTCTCAAAGCCAAGTTAGGTTGAACCTGCCTTAGCAACTCTTTTGTTATAGTGTTAAGAAATATATATTGGCCGAAACCATCGTCCGAAAAATCCGCGGGATAGGATCCAACCTAGTGAGTGCCCGTCTGGGTGCTGCCGATGAAGGAGGATAAACCCAGCCGCGGGACAGAACGGTGGCGGCAAGGGAGGATCTCAAAAGCCCGTAATGAGAGAGCTCAGCTTAGGTGAGCGTTAGCCCAACGATGAGGCTGAGTGTTAGTTATGCGTGGCGACATCAAGTCCTCCTTTGAAACTAGGGGGTAGCTGTCTTCAGCTACCCCAATCCACTTTCGGACATTGCTTTTAGCCAAGATTTATGAGGAATCAGTACGACTATGAAAGACTGTTCAGATCAATAATGCTGTGAAGGTGGAGGCTGTACCGCTTGGATGTCACAGAGAGATATCGACTTGTAACAGAGAACTTAGATGAGACGGTGACCCCCGATGAGCTTCGAAACCTCTTAGAGACAGAGGATCACCCCCGCGCTTACTGGGGGTTTGAACCTTCTGGTATGATGCATCTAGGAACGGGGCTTCTCTGCGGATATAAGATCTTAGATCTTGTCAACGCGGGCTTCAACTTCACTATTTTCTTAGCAGACTGGCATGCTTGGATAAACAATAAGTTGGGCGGGAATATAGATGATATTCGGTTCTGCGGTGAATACTTCATTCAAGGCTTCTCATCCATAGGTCTTACACCTAACAAGGTTAGATACATCTGGGCTTCGGAGTTGATGGAGCAACCCGGCTACTTGGAGACTACGATAAGGATTGGAAAGAGCATCAACCTCTCTCGCCTATATAGATGTCTTCCCGTCATGGGTAGAGAGATGGGTTTAAA
>DAOVDL010000004.1 GCA_030669485.1 Candidatus Bathyarchaeota archaeon | reverse complement strand
CCTACGGCTGTCATAGGGTCAAACTACTGCGATGTTGGCTTTGAGTTGGATCCTAGGATTGGGAGAATTGTAGCCCTAGGCGCTATAGATAACTTGATAAAGGGAGCGGCAGGGGTTGCCGTTCAATGTTTCAACCTTATGTTGGGGTTTGATGAACGCATGGGGCTTATGCAGCCCCCACTCTACCCTGCCTAGCCTAGTTCATATCAGACCCTCTGTCTGGTTCCCATGGTTCAATAGGGTGGCTCTAAAAAGGAGATAATGCTTATATTGGCATCGCAAGGTTACCTTATTCGAAGGTAATCACAGGTCTCTGATTAAGATAACTTGAGAGATTTTCATGATGATGTTCAAATGGGTAAAGGAACATGTTCAGGGGTTATATTGTTAGTTATGGTTTTCAATCGATTTTCGAAGACTGAAAATGTGATAGATAGCAGAACCGTGCCTGTTGAAACTGCCCTCTCCGCTCTCCAGTCAGCCGACTAATATTTCTTATAAACTACTTATTCACGCCTCTCTTCACCACCAAACTAAAAACTGCGAACATCAACCAACCTAGCAGAGAAACAGCCCCATGAACTTGAGCCAACCAAACCCTAATTCCCTTTTCCCCTATTCAACTAGATCAACCCAGTCAACCTCATCCACGTTAACCCTATATATTGCACACTTCATCTTAGGTTGTACCCGGTTAAGTGATAGGAGTGGGAAAGTTGAACACCGGACGAAAGACCTTGACCGTGAAGATAGGCGGAAGCATCCTTCGAAAAGGCTTCCCTGAAGCGTTCAAGGCAGACCTGCGGAAGGTTCAAGCTGAGAATGATGTAGTCCTCATCCATGGAGGTGCTGCTCTAGTCAATGAGACGGCTGAGAAGATGGGCAAACCCTCACGCTTCATAGTTTCACCCAGCGGCATGAGAAGCAGGTACACCGATAAAGAGACCATGGAGATCTACACCATGGTCATGGCTGGGAAGTTGAACAAACACCTTGTAGCCTCCCTTCAGGAGGCGGGGATGAAAGCGGTAGGCATCTCTGGAGCTGATAACCAGCTTCTAAGCGCGGTGCGGAAGGAGAAGTTGAGGATAATTGATGACAGGGGGCGTAGGGTGATTATAGACGGGGGCTACACTGGCAAGATAGAGAAGGTTAACATTGAGCTGCTTCAAACACTCTTCAAACTCGGATGCATACCAGTAGTGTCACCTATAGCGATCGACGATAAGTATCAACTGCTTAACGTCGACAGCGACCGAGCGGCCGCCTACATAGCCGGCGCTCTGAAGGCAGACTGGCTTATCCTCTGCACAGACACAGAAGGCGTCCTAATTAACAACAGCATCGTCCGGGAGATGAGTATGGCAGAGGCAAAGGAGAAGCTAAATGATATAGGCCACGGCATGAAGAGGAAGGTCTATGCAGCGCTGGAAACCTTAGAACAGGGCGCGAGGAACGTGGTAATAACCTCAGGTCTAGCTGAGACGCCGATAACCTCTGCTATAGAACATAAGGTGGGAACAACCATTGTTCACGAGTGAGGAAGAGATAATTCAAGCTGAGAACAGCTACACAGCAAACGTCTACAGCCGCCGAGGTGTAGTGGCAGCTCGAGGCAAGGATGCACTACTCTGGGATGTTAACAATAAGGAGTACATAGACTGCATGGCTGGATACGGCGCAACCTTCATAGGCCATTCCAACCCCAGAGTCATCTCCGCCATAAAGAAGCAGGCTGAAAAACTGCAAGCCTGCCACGGCTCCCTCTACAATGACACTCGAGCTCAGTTTGTGAAGAAGATCACCGCAGTCACACCCCACGGACTAGACAAGGTCTTCCTCTCCAACAGTGGAGCTGAATCAGTGGAACTGGCAATTAAGCTTGCTAGAAAATTCACTGGGCGGAAGGGGATCATCGCTACGATGCGAGGCTTCCATGGCAAGACTATGGGTGCTCTCTCAGCCACTTGGAACGCCAAATACCGCACCCCCTTCCAACCACTACTACCCGAAGTGAAGTTCGTCCCCTACGGGAAGACCGAGAAGGTCAAAGAAGCCATCACCACAGACACAGCTGCCATACTCATTGAACCCATCCAAGGTGAGGGTGGAGTCCACATCCCCCCAGATGGATATCTACAGTCCCTCCGAGAACTGGCTGACGGCAAGAACCTCCTCCTCCTACTAGACGAGGTTCAAACTGGCTTCGGAAGGACGGGGAAACTATTTGCATGCGAACACTGGGGCGTCACCCCCGACATCCTCTGCCTCGCAAAGGCCGCCGCCAGCGGCATCCCCATAGGAATAACCGCCGCACGAGAGGACATCATGGGAACACTGAGAGTGGGCGAACACACAACCACCTTCGGAGGCAATCCCATCTCCTGCGCCGCCGCATCAGCCACCCTAGATGTCATTGTGGAAGGAAGACTCTGGGAGAAGGCCGCAGAACTCGGCAGCCAATTCATAAACCTCCTGCAAAAGCTGAGTGAGGAACACAACACAGTGAGAGAGGTACGGGGCCTCGGCCTAATGATAGGCATGGACCTACGCTTTGAGATCAGAAATATTATAGAAGGCATGCTAACGCGGGGAGTAATCCTCCTAAGTACAGGGCTACATACCCTCCGCTTCCTGCCCCCCGTCACCATAACCCAACCCCAAATTGAAACCGTCGTTAACCGGCTGAGGGAATGCCTAGCCGACGAGGAGAAGAGAGAGAACCAATAAGACGGCCTACTCTAACCAAGGTAAAATCATCTGCAGCCACCCCTTAGCCAAAGTTTTATAGTCCAGAAGCCACGCCTAACCGCGTAGGTGTAAACAGTGCTACGTGAACATAGACCCCGATTCTCTGGCAGAGTAGAGATCAATATTGATGGAAAGCGGCTTCCCATCAGCAACTTTGTTCAAAGGTTCACTGCAAAAATCGTGGAAGGGATAATCTCCTCCCTAAAGGGTGTCCCAGAGAATTATAGGGCGGTAACCATCACAGTACAGATGCCAGATGAGAAAGAAAGCGCTAAATGAAGAGGTCATACCTTCTAGGCCTGATAAGCACCTTCGCCCCATCCCGCTCATCCGCAATGTAGTTACACCCCCTTATTATGGCTGCAGGCACACCCTCCGCGCCCTCCCCAATAACCAGTTGAGCAGCCGAGGCCAACTCATCAGCAACAGCAGGCTTCTTCACACTCAGAACCCTGCCGAAGAGATCTTTATCACCCCGCCGATCGATAATAGGCTTTAAACCAGCACTGCCGACAGCTATACCTATCTGACCCATCCTAAATGGACGGCCTGAGCTATCGGAGATTATCACTGCTACGTTCCTACCAGTGAGGGTCTTGAAACGGGTTCGCAGTTTTCGGGCCGACTGATCGGGGTCTCTGGGGAGAGTTGTGGCAGCGTCGCCTCCTGAGACATTAGAGACATCTACGGCTGAGTTGGCGCATATGAAGCCATGATGGGTCTGAGTGATAAGGTGTGAACCTTGAAACCTTATAATCTCCTCAGCTTCCCTTAAAACAAGCTCTACGACCTCAGCCTCCTTTCCAGTTCTCTCCGCTATATATCCAGCTTTGAGACTGGGTTTAATTTCTGCCAACTTAAATATGGCTCCCTCTGCCTTAGAGACAACAGTCTGGGCTACTACGAGGATGTCTTGGTCTTGAAGCATTATGTCCTGCCTCTTCATAGCTGTACAAATAATGTTGGCAAGGTCGTCTCCTGGTTTGACAAGGGGTATGCCCTTCAAACCTACGACCTCCACTCGGGATGAAGTTCTCACATATTTCATATTCCGATAGCCTCTTCATGGAAATATGAATTAAGCTCTTAATATAAGAGCGGTAACTTACACGTTTATTTCGTTGTTATGGATTACTTACAAATCAGAGTAGTTGAAGCTTATCTGCTCCTATATATTTGGGCCTAGCTTTCTATTTTTTAGATGAATGACTCCAGTTTTGAGATGCCTATTATCTCGTTGAAGCTTATGTCTAAAGCGTCGAGAACCTGTTTGAAAGTTGTTTGGATGTGTTCTACATACTTACCAACATCTATTTCATCTGGTGAGGCAGTTGCAGCAAGTTTCACCCCTGGCTCCCGTTTAGTCTTCACATATTGTATCACTGAACCTGCTCCCACACGCCGTTGCTCCTCCTCAGGCAGAACCTTCACCGCCTTAACGTGTTGGGGAGTGGTCTTATCGTAGCTAGATATAGCCTTACTCATAACCACTGTGAAGGCAAGTTCCTCTAACGAGTACTCATGCCGCTTCAACTTCGTATAACAATCCTTCACGATCCCTTTAATACGCCCTTTCGCCTCAAAGAACTCATTCTCACTCTTGACCTCGCTGAGGGTTCCAATCATCTCATTGAAGGCAGCCTTCAGGAATTCGGGAGTGTTCCGCTTCTTCCCTGTGAGACCCTTTATGTCAACGTTGCCGTTGGGGTAGACCCCAATGTAGTTTTTCTTCCTAGTCGAAAATACTGCGTACCTGTAGACCTTATCCACATCCAGATCCATGCCAAGAGCTTCCTTAGTCCAGTCTATAAGCTGTTGGATCTGCTTATCTGAGGGGCTCTTCAGAAAGACGGAGTCAGTGTCTCCGTAGATCACCGAGATGCCTAGCTCCTGAGCCTTCTTTATTGTACTGGTGATATCGTAGCGGCCGATGCTGGCTGTTGCCTCTGCCACTGGGGGACAGTAAAGCGCGAAATGTTCTGCACCGAAAACCCCGTAGGAAGCGTTCAATAAAACCTTCAATGTCCTCTGTACTACCGAATACCATGAACGCGTTTCCTTGGGAAATGTTTCATCCTTCGACTTAACCTTGTACCATTTAACGCGAAGATCCTTCAGAGACCCTATCAGAAGGCTTGTGATCCCCTGCTGTTTCCTACAAACCCAGTGAGATGTTTCAGGAATACGGTTCTCTCTACACTCTTCATGAGGGCAACGTATAGTTTCGTAGGAGAGGTTCCAATGCTTTATGATACTCGGATACAGACTGCTGAAGTCTAGGACAATTATGTTGAAGTTCACACCAGGTGTGGGTTCAATCACAACAGCTCCCCGATACTTCTTCCCTTTTATCACGGCATGGGTACCTGTCTCCCCTTTGCGCTCAAGGATCTCCTTAGATGTAGGTATCAGGATGTTTCGTCGCCGGTGCTCTGAATACATCATGCTTCTAATCCAGTTGGAGACTCCTTGCCGGATTACATCCTCAACAGGCATCTTAGCTAGCCGTGCTAGAACAATAGTAAGTTTCAATGTCAGATGGTCGTCGTAGGCTGCTAGACCGTAGGTTAACTCAGAGTCTCTGAGACAGTAGACAGCAAGTTCAGTGTAAGGAAGCTGTGAAATGCTTCCATCAAACTTTATCTTTCCGCTTCCAAGAATCGCGGAGGCAACCGCCTCAAGTGTGTTCTCCCTGTACTTTTGATCGAAGGCGTAGACTTGGAGAGAACGGTTGAAGAAGAGACGGTATAGATCCAAATGCATGCCATAGGTTAAGAGGGTGAACTCCCGTCCCATCTCGATTGGTATGTCATCCCTCTGAATGCCCAACCGCTGAGCCCTATGTGAAATATACCTCAAATCAAACTGGTCGCCATTGAAGGTCACAACCAGTGGATATGAGGCCAGTATGTCCAGAACCTCAGAAAGGAGTTCAACCTCGTCATCATAATACTTGATTTGAGTGCCTTCAGGTAACTTTCCTTTTCCCTCCTCAACACCTTCACGGCGTAACAGGATAACTCGCTTCAAACCGTCAGATGTCACCCATGAGACACAGATCACCTTCTGCATAGCCTCCGTTGGGTCTGGAATGCGTGCCTCCTCCGACGGGTCAACCTCTATATCTAAAGCCACAAACTTCAACGCTGGAACCGGACATTCCAGAAGATGCACCCATTTTCTTATATAATTCCTAAACTCAGGGGTCTCTGCCGCAAAGATCTCTTCAATCTGCCTGGCAAGCCTGCCAGACGGCTTATCTGCATTCTCTAGGGGGAAGAATTTTCCTCCCTCAAGGCGGTAGGGCATCCCCATCTCTATGCCTTGGTCATAGATGAAACTTTCATAATACTTTATGTCAGCCTCCCAGACCTTCAACGTGGGATCATCAGGTCGCGCGTAAGGAATTATGTCACGTATAGAACCCGCGGGTTTTCCTCCGATCGAGAGTGGATCATGAGCCACTATCTTAGTCACTTGGCTGGCTCTATTCTCAAATGGGTCAATCTTTTCAACCCTCTCAAAATGATCCAACCCCTCATTATCCCTAAGCTTCGGGATCTTCTTCAACTCCTCAGGTGGAAGACTGGTGAGGCAGTAGGGCTTATGCCCCGTGTTATCATACCAGTGGTATATTCGCCCCGCACTAGGTTCATAGAACTTTAGAACCGCTGAGGCTCTGGCTCCGTCGTAGGTTGCTGAGAGTAGATATGCACTCGAAAGCTTGTCGGCTACGCTCTTCTCCTTTATCCATTCGCGTCTACTCTGCTTGCCTTGGGGTGGAGATGGCTCGTGTTCAGTTTTCCTTAAATAGGCATCCAGAGACTCGGACAAACTTGAGTGCCGCTCCCAAAAGGAGAGATCCTAGAATGATGTTAATATACTCTCTGTTGGCAGCTGTGCTTCTCCGCCTCTATGGAGCAGAGAATCTCAAATATTATGTGCGCAGCCTGAATCGCTGTCTCTCCATGATCGTACTCAGGGTTGACCTCAGCAAGATCCATGCTTACAAGATTTCCTTTCCCTCGCAGGTTGTGGAGAAGGTCTAGAAGTAGAGTCAGATCTATGCCCTCTGGCTCAGGGTTTCCCACACCTGGGGCATAGGCAGGATCTAGGACGTCCATATCCAATGTAAGGTGATAGGCTGGAAGTTCCTTCACAAAACCTCCGATAATTGAAATTGCTTTGGTGAGGCCTTTTGATCTGAGATCGCTCGCCGTCAGGTACCGTATCCCCTTGGAGAGGGCATACTGAACCTCCTCCTTACAGTATGCTCTGACGCCAACGTGGAAAATTCTACTTGACCCCAGTTTCTCTGCGACTCTGCGCATAAAAGTAGTATGAGACAGTTTCCGTCCCTCATATTCATCCCTTAGATCGAAATGGGCATCGAATGAAAGCACTCCTTCCTCTTTCCGTAGAGTCTGAGCAACAGCATAGGTCAGGGTATGCTCCCCGCCAAGAATCACAGGCATCTTCCCTGCCTCTGTAACCTCTCCTACAAGTGACCCAAGTTGCTTTAATGCACTCTCTAAGCTTTGTGTCGTTGGGATGTCACCTAGATCACAGACCTTGAGATCCCCAACGTAGAGATCTGTCCTCTGACTGGTTGTCTCTATATTCAGAGATGCCTCCCTTATCGCTTGAGGTGCCTTCCTTGACCCAAGCCTGTAGGTGCTTGTAAGGTCGAAAGGAAACCCAACCACCACATATCTGGCTTCACCATAGCTTGAGGAGACGCCTGAGAAAGGCTCAGGAGGGGAAATGAATTGGCTGATATCTATTGGCAACCGTTAACCAGTCCTCCGACGAGGGTTAGACTTATTCAGCGTGGGGAATAAAATTTTTGGTACTAGAGCTAGTGAAAATAAAAAGACATAGTATGAAAAAAATATTTTAAGATACAACACTGCAACCTACATGTTTAACCTCTCAAGCTGGAATGTGCACTGGGATCAACCCTGAAAAACGAACTTGTACAAGTGACCTTACAGTATCGAAAAGTATATTTGGTAAACATTTTCTTACAAGTCCAACGTGGTCTTGGGTGTACAGTCCATCGGATAGGCTTCGTAGCCACCAGCTGACCTCAACACTCTCTCAGATGGAAGAGGAAGAGGGACATAAGAAGCTTATAGTCGCTATCTTCGCGGTAAACCTTGCTGCCGCGGTCTTCGCTACACAGATCTTTGCCTCTGGCTTTCCGGTAGGTATGGATAGCTTTTCTCATCTGCCCAAGGTTCTCTTCCTCGACAAGTATGGCATAGCCTCTTGGCACTTCGACTGGTATACCGGGTATCCTCTCTTCATATTTTATCCGCCTCTAAGCTATCTGTTAGCATACTTTCCAACCCTTGGAGGCGCAGATCCTCTAGTCTCCTATAAAGTAGTAGAGATCTTCTTCCTGATGTTAACGCCATATGCCTTCTATAAGCTCTGTAGAAAGATGGAACTGACGCCAAAGCGGGCACTCTACGCCACCCTTTTCTTCAGCATTATTCCCTTCACCTTCCAGAACTCCATAGCCTTCGGGCGGTTCCCTACAATAGTGGCCTACCCCTTCTTCCTAGCAACAATCTTCTACATAATAGATATACTTGAAACCCGCTCTTGGAGAAGCGTAGGTGCTGCCGCTGGTTTCTTCAGTCTCACCCTCCTCACCAATCACCTATCAGCCTACATTCTCACTCTCGTCATCATCATCTACTGTATAGCCCGCATCTTTGAGGGTTCTGACATCCGCTGGAAGCTGAAAGAGGTTCTCCATTTATGGGGAGCCGTTGCCTTGGGGCTAGCGTTCTCAAGCATCTGGCTTATTCCCTTCATTGTGTATACATACTGCTGGGGATACGGTGGTATTGACCCCTTAAGCATAACTGCTCTGTCGTTCTCTATCCCTCTCTTCCTTCTCCTCACTGTCGGTCTCTATTGGCTGGGGAGGCTGTTAACTCCAAACTCAAACTACCATAGTCGAGTTATCTTCACATGGATGACTCTCTTTCTCCTTCTAGGCTCAACACTCCTCCCCACCCAGTACCTTTTACCCTTCAGTGCAGAGCTTGACCTTCTCAGGTTTCAGCTATACGCCTCAGCGGCAGTTGCAATCTTTCTGGTAACTCTTGGAAACTATCGGCTAACTCAGTCAAATTTCGGTTTTAATCTGCGCCTAAGCTTGAGGAAGATTCGAGTCTGGCTTGTGGTATTGATAGCTTTGAACGTCTTAACTGCCGGCGTTACGGTTCACTACTTCGGCACAACAGTCGCAGACGAGATCTATATAGAAGACCCGATTCCATACCCCATGATAGAGTATCTGGCCTCAGCTGATGGGTATGGTAGGATAATGGCTGTTAACTGTCCTTACTCGGTTTACCTCCTACCTCACGAAACTGGTAAGCCGCTGATAGGGGGGTGGTATCCACAGGGCTGCATCATAGACGGCATAGGGCAGGTAAAAAAGACTGTTAACAGCTCTGGAAATGAAACTATCTTCAGATACCTCGCGAATAATGCAGAAAACTACGGTATAAGATGGGTGCTACTTGGAAACAGTTCAAGGTTACACCTTTTTGAGGAAAGCACATTCAAACTGGTGATCACAGACTTAAGGTTCACTCTCTTAGAGAACACTGTGAACGTTACATACGTTGATGCTGAGCCCCATGTCGAGGCAATTAGATGGAGCCAGCAGAACGACATGATCACAATTTCACTTGAAACCGATATCGAAACCACAAGCATCACGGTGAAGGAGGCCTACTTCCCAGGCTGGTATGCCTTCGACAACAACAACTCGATACCCCTCTCCGAGGGCAAGTGCGGCTTCATCACCTTCCAAATAAAAGAAGCCCGAGAGCACAACATCGTACTCGTCTTTAATTCTTACGAAAAGCTCACTGAGGCTGTAGTTTTTCCCGCCAGAACCCCCAACAAAGGATAGACAACTGGCACCTCAGCTCTGCGGCCTATACACTACATCCCCAGTTTCAGCAGAAGCCATGAGCCCCTTAGCCTTCTTTTCCAAAGAAACCTTGAAGTCACCTGATTTTAGAACATCCAGAAAGGCTTGGACAGAAGGCTTCGTAAGCCTTTCACTTCTGAAGGCAAAATCGTACTGCTCCTCAGCCACTGGAATGAAATCCAATCCATATCGACGGGCAGCCATCTCGATGCCCAGACCTACATCCACCCGCCCATGAGCCACTGCAGCAGCCACCGCAGAGTGTGACTTGGACTCAACTCCATAACCTCTAATACCTAAGATAAGCTCTTTGAATGCAACACCCATCTGCTCAGCCAGCCTTCTAAGATGTAGGTCTAAAAGAACTCGTGTACCCGACCCAGCGTTCCTGTTGATGAGAGTAACACCCCCTTTCACTACATCACTCCAATTCTTGATGCCCTTAGGGTTACCACGTGCAACTATGAGGCCTTGCTTCCTCCTGTACCCACGGACAAGCTGAACCTTGTCTGCCACTCCATACCGCTCAAGGAAGGGAATATTATAATCTCCTGTCGCATCGTCGAGCAGATGAACTCCCGCCATATCAGCTTCTCCACGCCGTATAGCCGCCAACCCTCCGGCAGAACCGACATTTATGACCTTAACCTTGAAGCCAGGATGCCTCTTGTGAAGTAGCTCTACAAGGATATCTACGCCCATGCAGTGGCTTCCGATGAACATGAGATCTGCTGGACGCAGCTTTGAGCTGAATAGCTTTATCTGAAGCTGTTCCCCCTCCTCCAAAAAGGCTTTGTTTTCAGGGATCTCTACGTATCCGTCCGCCTCAGCAAGCGTTGTTATGGCATCTGACCCGGTGGGAACAGGGTAGGCTGTGTACTCTCCTGACTCAGCTCTGATAACGTTAACTGGCATAAAGTCCCTCCGCCCTGATGTAGCGTAGATCTTCCTATGAACTCTCACATCGAGAACTCTTCTCTCAATCTCTGGACTAAGCCCAGCCATCTCCCTAAGGACTGGTCGTGTGAAGATGTCAAAGATCATCAAAGCTGATGTTGGGTAACCTGGCAGACCGAAAATCGGCTTCCCTTCTACGACAGCCAGAGTTACAGGCTTTCCAGGTTTAACCGATACGCCGTGGAAGATGACTCCAGGTTTCCCTAACTCATCAAGCAGATGGTACATTAGATCTCCTGCCCCTGCGGAGGTACTCCCAGAGGTTACAACAACGTCGCCTATTCTCAGTGCATCCTTCAGTTTCTCAAGCATTTGAACGCGGTTATCTCTTATGATTCCTAGAAGGAGCGGTTGACAGCCGCACTCTAAAATTGAGCTGTAAAGTGTGTAACCGTTGATGTCGTAGAGCTTCCCATAATTCAAGGGTTCCCCTAGCTTTACAATTTCATCCCCCGTGGAGAGAACCGCTACCCTAGGCTTCCTGAAGCATGGCACTTCCTTCATACCAACAGCAGCCAAAACCCCTATCTCTCGAGGTGTGAGAAGGGTGCTCTTTCTTACGATGAGTTCCCCAGCCATTATGTCAGCGCCAGAAGCCATGATGTTCTCGCCGGGGGAAACAGCCTTATAGGCCTTAATTGTGGAACCAGTTTGCACTGTGTACTCTACCATAAGTGTTGCGTTAGCACCTACTGGCATGGGTGCACCTGTAGCCACCTCTACAGCTTCTCCCTCTGAGAGCTCGACCTCAGGCTTCTCCCCTGCACTAACCTTACCGACAACCTTCAGCTCAACCGGTCTATCTTCATCAGCCCCGTAAGTATCCTCAGCCCTTACTGCGAATCCATCCATCGTGGCTCTGTCAAAGGGAGGTACATCGATCCCTGCCTCAACATTCTCCCCCAGTACCCTACCGTAGGCATTTTCAAGCGCAACAGTCTCCACCCCCAAAGGTTGAGGTTGGAAGTGAGTAAGAAGTCTCTGCCGAGCTTCCTCAACAGAGATCAGTTCCCTAAATATTTTACGTGTCACTTCCCGCAGCCTCCAGAGTTCTTATAAGAATAACCTCAACTTCCTCACCCTCTTCCAAGCCTTCCTTACCCTCGGGGACGATGATTATGCCGTTAGCCCTGACCATGGATGAAATTACTCCTGATCCCTTAACCCTTATAGGTTCCGCTATGTAGCCATCCTCCGACCCTTTTACATGAACCCTGACGAAGTCTCTGACACCTGCCTCTGAAGCTATCCTCCTGCCAACCTTAGCAACAACCTTCCAT
>DAOVDL010000120.1 GCA_030669485.1 Candidatus Bathyarchaeota archaeon | reverse complement strand
TCCTCCTAGCAACCTCGATATACTCCTTCGGGTTGACATCTACTCGGCTGCGGAATCTCAGCTCAATTGCCTCTCCGTCGCTCATCTCCGAGAGCAATCCCTTGAAGACCCCGATGAGGTATGCAGCATCACCTGGTCGCAGTTCACTGATCGTCGCATATAGGGATATCAGCCCTTTGATGAGAAGCGCGTTCCCTGCAAGTAGTGCCACATCTCGTCCAAACCTCCCCAGCACCGTCTGACGGGTGCCTTTCACTTCAGTTTCATCGATGATGTCATCGTGGATGTCGATGCCGCCGCTGATGAGGATGAGTGACTTGCCGACCGAAACTACCTGGTTGGGTTCTCCTCCAACAGCCTCGCAGGAGAGGGCGACAAGGGCGGGTCGCGTAAAATCACGCCATCCCGCCATGAAGAAGGCTAAGGCTTCCCGCACCTCCTTGCACTCAATATCCTCTTTTAGAACACTTTTCTCAGCTGCCTCTAAGGCTCCACCTCCCCTCTTAAGGAAGAGGCGGCGCACATCCCTCGCCCTCTTTCTGAAGGTTTCATTCAGTTCTCTCTTTGGATCCGTCTTCTTCATGTTTAACACGTTACTTGCAGCACCATATAAACAAGTTATTTCAACTTGGCAACCCCCCTTTTATCTTACCGTGGCCGATAAAGGCCTGAAACGGTTAATTTTTAGGCGTGAAACTGGGAGGAAGTATTCAAAGTATATACTTTCAATATGGAAAATATATATCTGTGCACCCTGTATGTAGGGTGTTACTATGCGGTCGAAGAGTTGAGCGTAGACTTAGAGATACGATGCTCCCCCAAAAATACTGTGTACGGGGAAGAAAGACCGAACAGAAACAGATGGGGAAGATGGGCCACCCACTTCCCAAGCAGCTGGATACGGCAGCCACGGGATCCCAATATTCAAAATCGGAGGATATGACAAGTGGTAGAAACAGTTTCAAGCCCGTCTGAAAGAAGTGTTACTGTATTTAAACCATCATGGGAATTCGCTAAAGAAATTATAGATCGCGGTGGAAAGATCTTTAATCCAGAAGATCTCGAAACCCTATATGCGTGCATACAATGTGGAGGTTGCACAGGAAGCTGCCCTGCGGGCAGAAGAACCGCGCTTAATACCCGTAGAGTCATCCGAAAGATCCAATTGGGTTTAAAAGATGATGTTCTGAGTAGCGATGACCTGTGGGCATGTGTTACATGTTATACCTGTCAAGAGAGGTGTCCCCGACAGGTAATGGTAACTGACATCATTAGAACTGTGCGGAATATGGCCTTCGAAAAGGGGTTCGCGAAGGATAGGCACATGTTAGTGGTGCGTAGCTTCATGAAGTCAGGGCACGCTGTACCCATAACAGATGATATAAAAAAGGTCAGGGGGAAACTTGGTTTAGAAAGCATTCCTCCCACTGTTCTGAAATCTGATTCATACCTTAAGGAGATCAATAAAGTAATGGAACTATCTGGATTCCTGGCAAAGGTTAAGGGTGCAGTCAAATGAAAAAATTTGCCTTCTTCTTAGGATGTATAACGCCCCTTAGATATCCTGGCATAGAGGTAGCTACAAGACAAGTGATGAAACAGTTCGATATAGACTTACTCGACATGGATGGGGCTTCATGCTGTCCTGCTCCAGGTGTTTTCGGAAGCTTCGATCTATGGAATTGGCTTCTTATTGGTGCACGTAACCTATCCATCGCAGAGCAACTGGGCGTCGATTTAACTCTAACCTGCAACGGATGTTACGGCACCCTCCAAGAGACCAACCACCTATTGGAAGACGAAGAGAAGCGGAAGAAAGTCAACGATGTATTGGGGAAAATGAACCGGCGTTACAGCGGAACCACTAAAGTCAGACATTGCGTTGAAATCTTGATGGATGATATAGGCCCAGAAAAGATCAAAAGTAAGATTGTTACCCCTCTGAAAGGGCTGAAAGTTGGTGTACATTATGGTTGCCATTACCTTAAGCCCAGTAAAGTACGGCTGCATGAGGATCCTGAAGCCCCAGATCACCTAGACAAACTGGTCGAATATCTAAGTGCTGAAAGCGTACCTTACAGAGAAAAATTGATGTGCTGTGGAGCTGGCGGTGGAGTTCGAGCCGGCAACATAGATGAGGCATTAGACTTCACACTTGAGAAAGTTCAGAATATGAAGGATGCTGGAGTGGATTGCATCCTTACACCCTGCGCATTCTGTCATTATCAGTTTGATACAGGGCAGATGGAATTAAAGAAGAAAGAGAAGTGGAATACTCCCATACCGGTAATATTTGTCACCCAGCTCGTTGGCTTAGCCCTTGGAATGCCGCCGAAAAGCCTAGGCCTTTATGAGCATCATATTTCACCGAAATACATCGGTAAACTTGGATTGAAACCTGGGAAGGCGAAGAAGAAGCAATCCTCGCCTACTGATGAGGCGATAGCGTCCTGTTAGAATTTGGGTGATTGTGGTGTCCAAAGAAAGTAAGAAAGAAGTTGGAAGTGAGCCGCGGGTCGGTGTATTTGTCTGCCATTGTGGAACGAACATAGCAGGCTTTACGGATATCAAATCCCTCGTAGAGTATGCATCTAAACAGCCGGGAGTGGCCTTTGCCACAGATTACACGTATATGTGCTCTGAACCCGGACAGGAATTGATAAGGGAGTCCATTAAAAAACATAGTCTTAACAGAGTTATTGTGGCGTCCTGTTCACCGAGAATGCATGAACCAACTTTCAGAAAGGTGGCTGAAAGTGCTGACTTAAACCCCTTCCTCGTTGAGATGGCAAATATCCGGGAGCAATGCTCATGGGTTCACATGCACCAACCCGAAGAGGCAACAATAAAGGCTAAAGCCCTAATAGGCTCCGCCATAGCCAAGGCACGCCTCCTAGAACCTTTAGAATCAGCCGAGTTCACGGTTGAACCAAGCGCTCTGATAATAGGCGGCGGGATCGCGGGAATCCAAACATCCCTCGACCTCGCGGAAAAAGGCTTCAAGGTCTACCTAGTCGAGAAGACCCCGTCAATCGGGGGACACATGGCTCAGCTTGATAAAACCTTCCCAACCCTTGACTGCTCCGCGTGCATACTAACACCGAAGATGGTTGATGTAGGCCGCCATCCCAACATCACTCTTTTAACATATAGCGAGGTCAAGGCGGTAGAGGGCTTCATAGGTAACTTCAAAGTAACGGTCACCAAGAAAGCTAGGTATATCGACGAAGAAGCCTGTACCGGTTGTGGTATCTGTGCCCAGAAATGTCCTATAAAGGTTCCAAATGAGTTCGAAGTCGGGCTAGGCACCAGAAAGGCTGTTTATATCCCATTCCCCCAAGCAGTGCCTACAACTCATACAGTAGATAAGGAGCACTGCTTATTTTTCACGAAAGGTGTCTGCAAAATTTGTGAGAAGATGTGTCCAGCACATGCAATCAGATTCGATCAGAAGGATGAGGATGTAGAGATTAAAGTCGGAACGATTATCATAGCCACAGGATATGACCTTTACGACGCAAAGAAGAAACCCCAATACGGATATGGCGTTTACAAAAACGTCATAACGGGACTTGAGTTCGAGAGACTTATAAGCGCCGCTGG